>JAKBFR010000008.1 GCA_021837545.1 Bacillota bacterium
AACATCTTACATAACTACCATATTATAATTGTTTTGCTGTTATCATAAGATTCCTTTTGGTATTAGTAATAAAATCTTAATAAAATAGTAAAAAATAACATGGTTTATTGTATTATACTGTAGTTAGCGAAATTAAAAAGATAAGAATTAGCCATTAGAACAGATCAAGTTGTTTCAATATTAATATATAACATAGAATGTGATTTGTATGATTATAACAATAGACGACCAAAGGAGAATATAATGAAAAAAAAATATAAAACTTCAATAGGAGCAGCTTTAATATTTTTGACAACATTAACAAGTAGTGGAGTGGCAGCATTTGCAGAACCTACTGAATTATCACTACAACAGGTTGAACAAAATATACAAGAGTGTGATAGTAAAATTGAATATAATATGGACAAGTTAAACACATTAAAAGAACAAATTCTTGAAAAGGAAAATGATATAAAAGACAATGAAAAGCAATTAACATTGGCAGAAGCAGATAGTCAAGAAAAGGACAAACAATTATCGGAGAGATTGAAACTAATACAAGCTAATGGAGGAATTGAAGCTACTCCTATGAAATATTTAGATGCTTTATTTTCATCAGGTAACATTTTAGATGCAGTAAAAAAGATATCTTTAATTTCTCAAATATGTGAAAGTGATAAAGAACTTATTGAAAAAGCAAAAGCAACAGAACAAAACATTACAAAGATTAAGCAGAATATAGAAAAAGAAAATGAAGAGCTTCAAAAAAATAAAGATGATGTTGAAAACCAAATTAAGGAATCAGAAGATGAAAAAGAAAAACTTTTAAAGTATGTGCAAGAAAATAGTGAATTATTAAGTAGTGGTACAGACAGCATTGTTCCAGTAACATTACCTTCTGATATTTCGGATAAATCTAAGGCCGTAATAGAAGAAGCTGAAAAATATTTGAGAATTCCTTATTTATGGGGAGGAGAATCTCCAACAGGATTTGATTGTTCTGGTCTTATGCAATATGTATTCAAATCACAAGGGATAAATATACCAAGAACATCTCAAGAACAACAAAGTGCTGCAACTTCTATTAATATGTCTGAAATTAAACCGGGAGATTTAATATTTAACAGAGCTTCTGATGCAACACATGTAGGAATGTATATTGGAAATGATATGTATATCCAAGCACCCCATACTGGAGATGTCATTAAAATAAGTAAATTGAGCACATCTAATATGAAGTACGCTGGAAGAGTATTGAATTAATCTATATTTCTATTTAGGAATTCTCTTTTTTATAAAAATATAATATTAAAATAAATATAAATATTTCTATTACGCATACTATATATGTTACAATTGACAATTGAAGAACAAATTTCTATAAGGCTTTATCTGTAAATGTAAATTGTAAACTATATATTATAATGTAGATTTAAGGCCTATATAAGAAAATAACTAATTTGGAGGAAGAAATGAATACAAAAGAGAATTTTTTAAGTGATATGAAAAATGGAGAGACTACAAAAATATCATTAATGGTAATGAAAATAATATTTAAGGACTCTGACAAAATTGTATGTATTTTAGCAGATAAAAGTGGAGAAATAAAGGCTAATATATCAAACAAAAATGGTGATATTAAAGAAGGAAAAGTACTAGATATTGAAGTAATTAAAGATGGTAAGCTGGATGTGAAAAAATATGAATTTATTTCAGATTATGATGTTTCGGATTATCTTCCAACTTTAAATAAACCAATTGAAGAGATTATGGAGGAAATTGAATTATATACAGATAAATATGTAATTTCAAGGGAAGGAAAAGCTTTAAATGATTATTTCTTTAAAGACAAAGAATTCTTAGATAAGTTTAAAAGAGGTATAGGTGGTGTATCAATGCATCATAACTATATAGGAGGACTCGCAGAGCATACTTTAAATGTAATGTATATAACTATAATGCTTTGTGAAAGGTATGATTGCAGAAGAACAGAAATGGCAGTGCTTGGTGCAAAGCTTCATGATATTGGTAAGATTTATGAATTATATTATGATGGTCCTTTCAAATATACTCTTAGAGGAGAAATGGAAGGTCATATTGTTATTGGGGCAGAGCTAATAGATAAGGCTATTAGGGAAAATCCTTCATTTTACTCAGAGGATTTTGCTATGAGAATAAAGGGGTGTATCATTCAACATCATGGAAAGCTTGAATATGGTTCTCCAAGAGAAATGAAAATGGAGGAATCATTTATAGTAAATTATGCTGATTCAATAGATGCTACTATGAATAAAATTTCTCAAATGAAGGATAAAACTGAGTCAGGCAGCTGGTCGGAATATGATAGAAGAATTGATACTAAGTTATATTTATAATTAAGGCATATAGATACACAAAACTAAATTTATAATTATATGTGGAAATTTAATTCTCAATTATCAATTTTCAATGGGCAATGATTAATTGTTGAAAATTGAGCATTGAGCATTGACCATTGAAAATTAGTACTTTAAAATTACCAATTGAATTTGATACATAAGTATCATTTAAGTCGTGTGTATCTATATTAAAAAATATAGAAATTCAATATGATTAAAAGAGAATGTGAGGAATATATGAATATTTTAATTATGGAAGTTACCCTCAGAGCATCATGGGTACATTCATTAAAAGAAAAAAGAATGGTTGTTAAAAGTATAGTCCAAAAACTTAAGAATAAGTTTAACATATCAGTAGCAGAAGTAGAGAATCAAGATATTCATAATACAATAGTTATTGGAATTGCAGGTATATGTGCAAATTCATCACAATCAGATTCTACAATGGAGCATATTATAACTTTTATAGAATGTAATACGGATGCAGAAATAGTTGATGTTCAAAAGGAAGATATCAGAAATTGAAATATTTTAGTAGTGTTTAACCAAGAGAAATTTCTCTTGGTTAAAATTTTGCATCAAAATAGCATAAACAGCTGTATAAATTTATATAATCAAATATGTATTCTTAATAAAAGCAATAATTCACGAAATTACTATATTGGAAAGGATTGACAAAGCTATAAAGGTAATAGAAAATAGAATTGATTTTATTTTAAAATCAATAAAAAAGTAATTATAGATACTAAATGTTAAATTCTATTTATTTGTGCAATCCATAGAATAAGGGGGGGAATAAAAATGAAAAAATATATTATTATAAGCTTTGTTGTTATAGCTGCGGTTTGCAGCTTGTTCGCAATTAATTATATTAAGAGGGTAAGCAATTATAAAGATAAAATCAATAATATAGTAATACAAGATGTTAAGTTAGATAATAAAGAAGATGGTATATATATTGGAGAGTTTGATGCAGATATGATTGCAGTAAAAGTTGCAGTTGAGGTTAAGAATAAAAGGATAAGTAATATAAATTTAATACAACACAAAAATGAAAAAGGGGCACCGGCTGAGGTAATAACTCAAAAAGTAATGGATGCACAAAGCTTAAAAGTTGATGTTATTTCCGGGGCAACTAATAGTAGTAAGGTTATTTTAAAAGCTATAGAAAATGCGTTGAGTAAAGGAAAAATATAAGTAATTATAAAAGATAATTTTAAAATTGGTGGGAGAAAGCAGGAAAATGGAATATGAAATTTTAACTATAAAAGTCTTCCATTATTTTTCCTACTATCATATGTAGATACATATTTAAACCCAATGCCTTTTAACATGTCATATATATAACTAATATTTTCACCAACTCTATTACGACTATGAGCATCAGAACCTACAGTTAAAATTTCACCTTTAAGATCTTTGTACATATGTAATATTTCAAGCTTTGGGAAAAGTAAATCATTAGATAAGCCAGATGTGTTTATTTCAATGCCTTTTCCTCTAGAAATTATTGTTTTTAAAATATCATATATGTAGTCTTTATAATCATCAAGATTATATACTTTACCAACTTCAAAAGCATATCGTTGAACAATATCAAGATGTCCAAGTACATCAAAATCTCCAATTTGTACAAAAGCTAAAACTTCCTTAAAATAATTCTCATATGTATATTTAACACCATTTTCAGAAATATTTGTTCTAAAGCCACGCCCATTGATATTATGTATAGATCCTATTATAAAATCTAAATTATGTTCTTTAAAATATTTATCAAAATCTTCTTTATAAAGGTGATATTCACCAATTTCTAATCCCTTTTTTACATTGATTTTTCCAGAATATTTACTAGAAAGTCTTTGTATTTCATTTTCATAGTCTTTAAAATTAAAGAAATTATAACTAATATCTTTAGGATCAAAGCTAATATGTTCTGTTAAACATATTTCATTTAACTCCATAGAAATAGCTTTAAGTATAATTTGTTCAATGGTTTGATTCCCATCAAAAGAATATTTTGAATGTAGGTGGTAATCACTTAAGTATCTCATTTGTATTTATCATCTCCATTTGTAGAAATTATTGTGCTAGCATAAATTAAAAATACAATATAGCATATATATACCAAATTAAAACTATACGTATACGTGTGAAGTTAATTGTCAATGCTCAATGATCAATAGTTACCAATTGATCATTGTGCATTAAAATTAGGGCTACTTTAAAAAATAGATTATCCTATTAATAGGCTAATCTATTTTTAAAATATAATTTATTACACTTGTTCAGCCATGTAATAAAGTAACTTTTCAGTGGCTTCCCAACCTAAGCAAGGGTCAGTGATTGATTTGCCGTAAATATGGTCATCGATTTTTTGAGTTCCTTCTTCTATGTAACTTTCAATCATAACACCTTTAACTAACTTTTTAATATCATTATTATATTCTCTACTACGAAGTACTTCTTTTACGATACGAGGTTGCTCTGCAAACTTCTTCATAGAATTAGCATGATTTGCATCAACTATAACTGCTGGATATGGAAAATCAGCTTCGCCGTAAGCTTCAGCAACTCTTACTAAATCTTCATAATGATAATTAGGGATATTATTACCATGTTTATTAACTGAACCACGCATTATTGCATGTGCATATGGATTACCAGTTGTATTAACTTCATGATGTCTAAACTTAAAGTTATGTTTTGCATGCGCTGCTTGAATTGAATTAAACATTACTGATATATCACCACTTGTTGGATTTTTCATACCGACAGGAACATCAATTCCACTAGCTGTAAGTCTATGTTGTTGATTTTCAACACTTCTTGCCCCAACAGCTACATAAGATAATAAGTCATTGCAATACATGTAGTTAGAAGGATAAAGCATTTCATCAGCTGGTGTAAGATGAGATTCTTCTATTGAACGAATAAACATCTTTCGAATAGCTATTAATCCTTCAAGTATATTAGGTGATTTTTCTGGATCTGGTTGATGAAACATTCCTTTGTATCCTTCACCTGTAGTTCTAGGCTTATTTGTATAAATTCTAGGAACGATAAAAAGTTTATCTTTAACCTGTTCATTTACTTTTGCTAGTCTACTAACATAATCACAAACTGAATTTTCGTCATCTGCTGAGCAAGGTCCTATAATAACAATAAATTTATCGCTATTTCCAGCAAAGATTTCTTTGATTTCTGCATCTCTTTCAGCCTTAATCTTTTGTAGATTATCAGCTAGAGGAGTAATAGCTTTAATTTCCTCTGGAGATGGTATTTTTCGTACATTTATAAAACTCATTATAATAGCCCCCTAAAATTTATGTAATATATATCCAAAATAATAACTACACATATACATATCCCCACAAAATAATGGTATAAGTGCGATTTGGAATTTGGATATCTATATAACTATATAATTATTGTAATTTCTAGTCAAGTTTCAAAATAATTAAAAACCAATTATTTTATAAATCATATCGTAAATTCTAAAAGGAATACCAATATACTATTAGTAATTTAGCAAAAAGTAAATTATTAATACATCTTTTATTACTTTAACTATACTTTAAATTTAGATAGTGTATTTTGTAGATTATTTGATAATTCTACAAGAATATTCATAGAGGATGCTATTTCTTTAATAGAAGCTGTATGCTCTTCAGTTGCTGAGGAAATTTCTTGTGTATTTAGAGCATTGTTATCTATTAAGGTTGAGATATTATTTATAGATTGTTCTACAGATATTACATTTTTATTAATTTCTTCTGTTTCAACAGCAACCTCCTTTATCTTATTTGTCACTTCAAAAACAGATTCATATATAAGGTTAAGGGACTCATTTGTCTCTTTTAGTGAAATTGCTTGTTTATCTATTGAATTATTAGTATTTGTGACTTCAACTACAGCATTGCCGACATCAGTTTGTACTTGTTTTATAAGATGGCTTATCTTTTCAGTAGAATCTTTTGATAGAGCTGCTAATTTATTTACTTCATTAGCAACTACTGTAAAGCCTTTACCCGCTTCACCTGCTCTAGCTGCTTCTATAGAGGCATTTAATGCTAATAAGTTTATCTGTTCTGTAATCCCGCTAATAAAGTTCACAACTACTCCGATTTCATTTGATTTTGTAGATAAATTAGAAATTACTTCACTAACATTATTAGAAGCATTCTTTGTAGCAGACATTATTTCAATTTGATGTTTCAAACTTTCTGACCCATTAGTTACAGTGGTCATTGCGTTAGTGGCAAGTTCACTTATATGCATAGAATTCTCTGTAATACGATTTACCCCTCGGACAACATCACTAACAGAATTATTGATTTCTACAGCTAAACGAGCTTCATTTAAAGCATTGTCTGCTATAGTGGAGATTGTATATGCGATATCTTCAGTTGTCTTACTAACTTCATCAGATGTGTTCATTACCTCATTAGAAGAAGATACTACAGTTGTAGTTGCCTCCATAGATTCAGAAATTAAAGTCCTAATTTTAAAAATGAATCCATTGAATCCTTCTGTAAGCTGACCTAACTCATCTTTTTTATGTACGACACCATTAATTGTAAGATCTCCCATTTCTGCTTGTTCCATTAATGTTTTAAACTGTTCTATGAACTTTTTAATACCTTTATATGTAGATGCAATTAAGAAAGCAAAGAAAAGAATTAAAATTATACCAAAAACTGCAATACAAATCAAATTCTTATTGAAATTATTACTATCAATATCAGATTGATTCATCATGTTATCAGTTTCTAATTTTGATTTATCTTGTATATCTTTTACCAATGTATCCATATCATCAGTAGGTTTTCTATCAATGCCTTTTACCAATCCATCTACTATACGATAACTTTCTGCATTATTTGAATCATAGCTTTGAATTGCCGTATTATATTTATTATATAAATCCTCGTGGGTGTTTATTAATGTATCGATGGAAGAAGCGTCCATTCCTTGATTTTTCATGTCTTCTTTAAGCTTTAAAAGTTGACCTTGAACATTATCTTTTTCTTGCGTAAATTGTGAATAGTATTTTTTGAAAGATTCACTGTCATTACCCCTTAACAATGTATCCTTCCATTCTTGAACTTGTTTTTTAAAGTCCACTTGAGCTTGTCTTGATTCATCAACTAAATTAATATATTCAGCAGTTCTTTGTAACCTGTATTTGTAATTTTCATTCAGACTTTTAAATGTAATCCATGAAAAACTTGTAATACTGAGTATAAATACCATAACAAATCCAATTAGTAAATATAATCTTGTGCCGATGCCTTTGCTGCTTTTCATTTTAGTATGTTTCCTCCTTAAAATTATCAGATATTTTAGTTTTTTTATTCATTATATCTAATAAAATGTATAAATATCATTATAATAAAATGCAAGGGAGGAATGTAAAAAAATATGCATTTCTTCTTACTTTTGATACAAGATATTATATTAAATAAATAAAAAAACGTATTAATACATATTAATACATATCACAACAAATATTGCCTAAAAGTAAATTATTTAACAGAAATATAACATACAAGGGTTAATAAATTATGATTATTAAATCTTATAGAAATATTAATAAGGCTAATTGTGGTTTTGAAGTAAGTGTATTTTTGAAAGTTGAATAATAGGATGTTTACAAAATATGCTATAATAATTTCATTATAGCTTTATAATGGATAAATGGAGGTACCTTATGTTAATTAGAGAAATAGAAGAAAGAGATAATAAACAAGTGGAATCACTTATAAGGACTTGTTTAATAGAATTTGGAGCAAATAAGCCAGGATGTGCATGGGAAGACCCTAATTTGGGATGTTTTTATGAAGTTTATCAAAATGAAAAATCTAAATATTGGGTTGTTGAAGATAATAATAAGATAGTAGCAGGTTGTGGTATTGGTCCATTAAGTAATACAGAAAATATATGTGAATTACAGAAAATGTATTCTTTGAAAGAGGTAAGAGGTAGTGGAATTGCAAATGAATTACTAAAGATTTCTTTAGAATTTGCGAAAGAGCATTATCAAAAATGCTATCTTGAAACTTTTGCTAATATGGTGGCAGCGAATAAGTTTTATAGTAAGCATAAATTTATTCAATTAGAAAAACCAATAGTTGAAACAGAACATTATGCTTGTGATGTATGGTATATAAAAACTTTATAATATTATTAAATATGAACTGATTTTAAAGCATAACCAAAATATAAAAAAAAGGAAATAAATCAAAATTCAAATATTTTTATGTGTTTGTAACATTATTGACTAAATTCTGTAACACAACTGTAAAAAAACCTTTGTATAATCAAAGAAACAAATAATTAATACACAAGATTTGTTATAAAAATAACATTGAAAAGGAAGCGATTTTAATGAAAAATAAAAGTATTAAAAGCAAGGTTATTACAGGAGTTATTTTAGCAAGCATGGTGATATCTGGCAGCACTGCGGTATTTGCAGCTGATGCAACAAATACAACTACAACTAAAACATCAACGCACCAAGGTAGAGGAAATGACTTCCAAACTAAACTTGATGGATTAGTAACAGCAGGAACAATAACTGCAGATCAAGAAACAGCTATAAAAGCTGCTATAACTCCACAAGGTAATTTTAAAGGTGGTGCTAAGGGCAGAGAACATAAAGATATGTTCAAGACTAAACTTACTGATTTAGTAACAGCAGGAACAATAACATCAGATGAACAAACAGCAATAGAAACAGCGCTTTCAAGTGCTAAAGGAAACTTTAAAACTGTTCTTGAAGGATTAGTAACAGCAGGAACAATAACTTCAGATCAAGAAACAGCTATAAAAGCTGCTATAACTCCACAAGGTAATTTTAAAGGTGGTGCTAAAGGCGGAGATCATAAAGATATGTTCAAGACTAAACTTGCTACTTTAGTAACAGCAGGAACAATAACATCAGATGAACAAACGGCAATAGAAACAGCGCTTTCAAGTGCTAAAGGAAACTTTAAAACTGTTCTTGAAGGACTAGTAACAGCAGGAACAATAACTTCAGATAAGGAAACTGCAATAGAAACAGCTCTTGCTCCACAAGGCAATTTTAAAGGTGGTGCTAAAGGCGGAGATCATAAAGATATGTTCAAGACTAAACTTGCTACTTTAGTAACAGCAGGAACAATAACTGCAGATCAACAAACTGCAGTAGAAGCAGCGCTTACTCCTTCTAAATAAAATCAAAAATAACTAATGAGAATACCGCATTACAGAGATGTATTTGCGGTATGTTGGTATTATAGTAAGTGTAAATGTAAAACCAGATATCAATGGTTAACATTTACACTTATTTTGTTATACATAAAAAAGCATAAAATAAAGGAAGCCAGTATTTTATTGATAAGTATTTACATAATTTTTTAACTGAAGGTAAAAATATATTGAGAAAGTAAAAGACAACATAAAAATATAGAGAGGAGCAAATAAAACAGCTTGTTTTATGCTGGTTTATTAGTGAAATATATGTTTATACCTAACAGAATTATATTTGAGAAAGATTCATTAGAATATGACATGGCTAAGGAGATTATTGCTAAATTTAAAGATAAGACTAATATTGAAATCATAAATTTGACTTCTAATAAACTCAAACAACACATTCCTGGTAATGATTTATTCTATCAATATAGAGAAGGTAAGAAAACTTTAGTTGTTGGAATTAAAAAGAGTCTAAAATTTCAGACATGTAAACCTTCAGCTCATTATCAACTTCCATTAGTATCAGGATGTATGGGGCAATGTGAGTACTGCTATCTAAATACTATGCTCGGAGATAAGCCTTTTGTAAAAGTTAATGCTAATATAGAAGATATTCTTAACCAAGCTCAGAAGTATATAAATGAAAGGTTGCCAGATATAACTATATTTGAAGGAGCTGCTACATCTGATCCTATACCTGTAGAACCTTATACCCATTCTTTAGAGAAAGCAATAGCATTTTTTGGAAGTAACAAAGCTGCTAGATTTAGATTTGTAACAAAGTACAATGATGTAAATTCGTTACTTAATTTAGAACATAATGGCCATACAGAAATAAGGTTTAGTATTAATACTTCTTCGGTTATAAATCAATATGAACATTTTAC
This sequence comes from Bacillota bacterium, assembly GCA_021837545.1. The sequence continues at coordinate 10,481 of JAKBFR010000008.1, forward strand.
AGCTTCTCGTGATAAAAGAATAGAAGCAAGTATAAAGGTGGCGGAGGCTGGATATCCTATGGGATTTTTAATTGCTCCCGTATTTATTTACCCTAATTGGAAAGAAGAATATCATGATCTATTACTAGAATTAAAAAGCAAGCTTCCAAGTGATTTGAAATTTCCAGTAACTTTTGAGATTATATCTCATCGTTATACTACAACAGCTAAAAATAGAATACTTCAAGTATTTCCTGAAAGTGAGTTACCAATGAATGACGAGGATCGTAAGTTTAAATATGGACAATTTGGATATGGAAAGTATTTATACCAAAAAGAAAACATAGATGAAATAAAACAATTCTTCAAAAAAGATATAGAAGAACTATTTAGCAATAAAGAAGTTAAATATATTATATAACTGAGAATAATGAAACCCACGCATATGTGGATCATATATATATATGCGTGTATCATAGCACTAGAGGTAGGAATAAAGCCACTAAAAAAGAAGGTGGTTAAATCCAACACGAGATAATTTTTGAGCTAAATCATAACAGCAGATTCCTGAGCCACTTATTCTAAATAAGTAAATATGTTTTGCGGTTTTCATTGATTCTACTGCATGATTTAATGTTTCTATCCTTAACAATTTATATGTTTCTTCAACTGTTGAAGTATCGGATGTCATTGATTACAAAAGGAGAAATTATGAGATATGTAGTGGTATGTGTAGTAAAAGGAAAAGCAGGAGATTTTAACAATAGTTTAAGAAAAGATATCTTAGAAAAATTCAATGCAAGGTCATCCAAGCTACCAGCTCATTTCACTATTAATGCACCATTTGAATATGAGGGAGAAATCACGGAATTAAATAATGTTCTTAAAGATTTTAGTGAAAATGAAAAAGTAACACCTTTTATGATAAGTGGTTATGATCATTTTGATGATAGGGTAGTTTATATGAAGATAAATATGTCTACAGAAGCCAAATATGTTCATGATAGGCTAATAGATAAGATGAGTTGTGTACCCTATATTGAATTTGAAGAAAAAGATGGCAAAGATAAAACGTTCCATGTAACTTTAGCTTCAAAAAGGCTAAAGTCTCTGTACAATAAGGTGTGGGAATATGTTCATCAGTATCCTTGTGAATTTCAATGTTCCTTTGATAATGTTACAATTTATAACTGGGATGATGGAACTTGGAAGTTATATAAGGAGTTTAAGTTTAAATAAATATTAATATTGAGAATAGATTTAATGGTTATTTTTCAAGAAATTTAACCACGTGTATTTTATCGCGGTTAAAAAACAATTTCACTAATTAACGCAACTTGTTAATATTGTAAACTTCTATTTTATTTGCGAATATTTAGACAATAGGAAATATAGTTGTTATAATTTAATAAATAGCAATAAGTGATAGTTTAATTTTGCATAATTGCATTATTAATAAAACTTAAATTATTATAGATGAAAAGGGGAGTAACAATGGCATTAAATTTAAGAGGAAGAAGTTTCTTAAAATTATTAGATTTTACACCAGAAGAAATTAGATATTTATTAGATTTGTCCAAGGAATTAAAGACATTAAAAAGAACTGGAGTACCTCATGATAGATTACGAGGTAAGAATATAGTTTTGCTATTTGAAAAGACATCGACAAGAACAAGATGTGCTTTTGAGGTAGCAGGAAGCGATTTGGGTCTTGGAGTTACATATTTAGATTCAGCAGGGTCTCAAATGGGCAAAAAGGAAAGTGTTGCTGATACTGCAAGAGTTCTTGGGAGAATGTATGATGGTATAGAATACAGAGGATTTAGTCAAGAAACAGTTGAGGAATTGGCTAAATATGCAGGAGTTCCTGTTTGGAATGGATTAACTGATGAATTCCATCCAACTCAAATGATTGCAGACCTTTTAACTATAGAAGAAAAGCTTGGAAGATTAAAGGGAGTTAATTTTGTATACATGGGTGATGCAAGAAATAATATGGGGAATTCATTAATGGTGGCTTGTGCAAAAATGGGGCTCAATTTCACAGCTTGTGCGCCTAAAGAATTGTTCCCAGCTGAAGAATTAGTAGCAGAATGCAAGGAAATTGCAAAAGTAAGTGGTGCTACGATTGCTTTAACAGAAGATGTTAAAGTAGGAACTAAAAATGCAGATGTAATTTATACAGATGTGTGGGTTTCTATGGGAGAACCAGATGAAGTTTGGGAAAGCAGATTAAAAATATTGAGTCCATATCAAGTAAATAAATCAGTTATGGATAATGCCAATAAAGAAGCAGTTTTCATGCATTGTTTACCAGCTTATCATGATTTGAAAACAAAAGTTGGAAAAGATGTTGGAGAAAAATTTGGATTGACTGAGATAGAAGTTACAGACGAAGTATTTGAAGGAAAACAATCAGTAGTATTCGATGAAGCGGAAAATCGTATGCATTCTATTAAAGCAATAATTTTAGGAACACTTGGAGTATAATAGTCATTATAATTAGAAAATTAGACATACTGACTTGTTAGTTTTTGAATATGATCTTATATGATTATACCGTAAAGTAAATTAAATATTATAATCCCAATACTTAGCTTGATTATCTAGGTATTGGGACTTTTCATTTCAATATGGTTAATGTTTATCAAGTCGTATAATTTTTTTGATTTTGCACATAATAAAATGTAGTTAATTATATAATAGACTATCTATAAAATAAAATTTATGCACATGGCATATTTCCAAAATAATTATATTTATGTAAAGTATTATTAGGTGATTATAATGAAAAAAGGAGTCAATTATAGGGAAGTTGGAGATAGAATTAGAACGGAAAGAGAAAAGTTCGGAATATCAAGGGAAAAATTTGCAGAGATTCTAAGTTTATCACCATTTTTTGTAGGTCAAATTGAAAGAGGCGAAAGAAAAATGAGCATTAGTACGCTGATAAATGTTTCGGAATATTTGCGAATATCAATAGATTATTTAATTTTTGGAGAAGTTCACAAGGCAGAGGAATATAATAGTTTACAATCATTAATTAGTAAATGTTCATCAGAAGAATCCAAGATTATTGAAGATATTATAAAAACAATTTTACCTCACATTACAAAATAAACACAGATAAGACAACCAAATACATAAAAACAAAAGAATATGCTATAAGCCTATATCGATAGTATGCTTATAGCATATTTTTTGTTTTACATTTTTTAGATATAGTATAATGTGATGTGAAATTATGGTAAACATGAATATTTATATAAAAATAATGGTTTTTTATGCGGAGTAAGAACGCTTAAATATATTAAAGGCGGAAAGTTATGAATAGAGAAATAAATGGGCACTTAGATAAAGAGGAACTTGAAAAGCATATTTGTGAACTAAGAGAGGTTTTAAATGAAATATGTGCTACAGCTGAAGATGCAGAAGGGTTAAAACAAAGATTAATTGTAAGTGAGCGCATGGATCGATTAATTGTTCAATATATGAATGAAAATAAGAAATAAATAACCAGTATTTAAATAGATTAGTTACAAAATGAAGTAACTAATCTATTGTAGTTTATATATATTCGTTCTAAAAAATTAGTATCAATTATAATTTTGGTAAATTATAGAATAAATATTATTGAGAATATGGAAGGACTATTGTAAACTATATATAGAAATGAAAACAAAATTAAACAATATATTAAAATATTAAAATATTAAATGGGTAATAATATCAATATTATATAAATAAGTTGAAGGAATTGATTTACAATATGAATTTTAGTATAAAGAAATTATCTGAGGATTTTGAAAATAGAATCCAATTTTATAAAAAGCAAAAAGGAAATGAATTAATTAGACGTGGAAAAATAATGAGTTTAAAAGAGAATGTAGATAGGGAAAATGAACTTATAAAAATTAATGCTACTGTTTTATCACAAGGAAGTTGCTCTTTTTATAGCGTTGGAGTTCTGATAGATGGAAATACAAGTGAAATAGATGATACAATTTGTGAGTGCTTAGATTTTGCTAATAATATAACTTCAAGTAATAAGTACATGTGTAAGCATATAGCAGCTGTTTTGTCAAAATATATACATTTAGGAATAACTAAAAATAACGAAAGTAAAAAAAGAATTGAAAATATGGGGGAAGATATATTAAATAAACTCACAAGTTTAAAGAACCCAAAAGAAAAAATCAATTTAGAGGTGCATTTAAGTAATAAAAATGTTCATGATTGCTTTCAAGCTGATTTTAAAATTGGAAGTAAACGAATGTATGTATTAAAAAATTTAAAGGATTTTATACATGCTAAATCTGAAAATAAAGAAATTGAGTATGGAAAAGATTTCACATACTATCCAGAAGAGCATGTATTTAACGAACGAGAGGAGAATATAGTTGATTTTATAGAAGAATTTGTAGCTAATGATGAATTGAAAAATTTATATGGATATGCTAATCATGGATTAATAAACGGAAAGTATTTGAATATTCAGGATGCTTCTCTTAGACGTTTTTTACATATTGTTGGAGAAGAAGGAATAACATATAATTTAGAAAAAGTAAAAATTATTGAAGAAGATATTCCTCTAGAACTTGATATCAGTGAAAAAAATGAGAAATATATTGTAAATATAATTGGAGAGTCTTTGAAACCAATTAGTAGTAAGTATGATGTTTTTCTGTTTGAAAAAAATATTTATGTACCTTCTAAAGCACAAATAAGAAGTTTGAAGATATTTTATAAGTATTTTGAAGAGTTTAAAAGGTTAGAATTTAAAAAAGAAAAAGCTTTAGATATGTTTAATACAGTAATGCCTAAATTAGAAAATATGAGTTCTAATATTAAAATAGATAAAAAGATTAATAATTTGGTAAAAAATGATTTGAAAGCTGAATTCTTTTTAGATATAAGAAAAAAACAAGTAGTATTAGATGTAAACCTTAAATATGGAGAGGAAATAATAAAATACTTTTCTAATGTAAGTTATAAAAATAAAATTATAATACGTGATACTAATAAAGAAGAACAAATTTTAGAAACTTTAACTAATCTTAATTTTTCTTATGAAAATAATATATTTGTATTTAATGCTCAGGAATATGATTTGTATTTATTTTTTATGGATAAATATAAAGAATTAGAGCTACTCGGAGATGTTTATTATTCTGATAGATTTAAAGAAAGAAAAGTTTATGTCACCCCTAAAATCGAAGCAAATATAAAAGATAAAGAAGATAGTTTTTTAGATTTTACATTTAAAATTGATGATATATCTCCTAAAGAGTACAAGAATATTTTAGATGCTTTTAAAAGCAAAAGAAAGTATTATAAGCTTAAAAATGATAGCTTTATAAATCTTGAAGGTGAAGAAATTCATGATTTCTTGGGCTTAATTGATAATATTACAAGTAGTAATAAAGATGGTAGTATAAAATTACATAAAAACAAAGCTATTGTTTTAAATGATTATTTAGAAAATAATAACCTACCATTTGTAAAAGGTAAAAATATAGTGAAGGATATTGCAAATAAGGTTTTAGATTTGGATAAACTTGAATATACTGTGCCAGAGAATTTAAAAACTCAATTAAGAGATTATCAAATAACTGGATTTAAATGGTTTAAAAATTTAAGCTATTTAGGTTTTGGTGGAGTATTAGCTGATGAAATGGGCCTGGGAAAGACAGTTGAAGCTATTGCATTTTTACTTTCTGAAAAAGATAAAAAGTCTATAATAATTGCACCAACATCATTAATATACAATTGGAAAAATGAATTTATAAAATTTGCACCATCTATAAAAGTTTGTGTTATTCATGGAAACAAAAATGAAAGAACAAAAATTATAGAAAATATAGATAATTATGATGTTATTTTAACTACTTATGGTACTTTAAGAAATGACGAAGAAAGCTATGAAAAATTAAATTTTGATTACTGTATACTTGATGAAGGCCAAAATATAAAAAATCCATTAGCTCAAAGTACAAAGAGTGTTAAAAATATTAATGCAAAAAGCAAATTTGTATTAACGGGAACTCCTATTGAAAATAATTTAATTGAATTGTGGAGCATTTTTGACTTTGTTATGCCGAATTACCTATATAATACAACAACCTTTAAGAAAAAATTCATTAATAACGATGATACTAAAATTGAACTTCAAAAATATATAAGACCTTTTATGCTACGACGTCTAAAAAAGGATGTAATTCGCGAATTGCCTGATAAAATAGAAAAAAACCATTATGTTGAACTTACTAAAGGACAAAAGAAAGTATATGCAGCATATGTAAAAGATATTAAAAATAAAATGGAAGCGGAAAATTTTGAAGGTGATAAAATAACCATATTTTCTTATTTAACAAAACTTAGACAGCTTTGCCTGGATCCATCTATAATAGTAGAAAATTATAAAGGTGGAAGTGCAAAAATAGAAGAAGCTTTAAATATTATTGAAGAAAATATAGAAAATGGCCATAAGATTCTTTTGTTTTCACAGTTTACATCTGTGCTCAAGAATATTTCTAAAGAATTATCAAAAAATGAAATTGAACATATGTATTTAGATGGAAGTACAAAGGCAAGTAAAAGACTAGAGCTTGTAGATGAATTTAATAACAGTGACAAATATAAGGTATTTCTGATTTCACTAAAAGCTGGTGGAACAGGACTTAACTTAACATCTGCCGATGTTGTTATTCATTTTGATCCTTGGTGGAATCCAGCTGTTGAAGAACAAGCTACAGATAGAGCACATAGAATAGGACAAGAAAATGTGGTTCAAGTGTTCAAGTTGATTTCAGAAGGAACTATAGAAGAAAGAATTTTAAATATGCAAGAAAATAAAAAAGAACTTATAAATAATGTTCTTAATAGTGATTATAAAGGAGAAAATATGCTTTCATCTCTTTCAAAAGAAGAACTTATGAAGTTATTTTCATAAGTATTCATACCCAAGGGGAAATTCTTTGGAATTTAGATTTTAGTTTAATATAAATATTGATAGAAACGCAAAACAAGAATATCTAGAGGTATTTCAAAAAAATAACAGATCTAGTATACAAGTATACTAAATCTGTTATTTTTTATTATCATTAGTTTCCATGATGTCTAATAAATAACTGTATATATTTAATATTCGACTCTTACACCAAATTCAGCAGCTTCAACCCAATCATTACATTGATTTAATTGTGTAACTAACTCTTCAAGTGTTGTATAGTGATCCTTTTCTTGATTTATAAGGAATTTAAATAAATCTATTGATTTATCATCTTCTGATTGTGATAATAATTTTTCATAAAGATCTATACTTTCTTTTTCTTTTTCAAGAGCAACTCTATACAAATCTAATTGATCAGGATTCTGTTTAAGTTCATTTTTGAAATCTTTAATTTCCTTAAATAAATTTTTAGCTTCAGATATTGTTTCAGTGCCTTTTAATTCATAAGATATATTATTAGACTTATGTTGTAGAAGTTTAGCATGAGAATTCTCATCTTCAGCTAGAATTAAGAATATCTTTTTTAAAGAGATGTCCTGAGCAATTTCAGCTTGTTCTTTATAATATTTTTCTCCGTCAAGTTCCATATTTATTGCAAAGTCTAAAACGTTCATAAATATCGCCTCCAAAGTTTATTTAAACAATACATTTTCATAAAATTAAGAATACCTTAATAAATCAAGATATTCTTAATTAAGATATATATTCTACCACTTACCGTTAGTCATATGTCCTGCTAGTTCAGCTTTTGATCTTTGTTTTATAGTCCAAACTTCATTTTTTGCTTTTTCAAAAACACCTACACAATTAGGATCTAGATTTATTTTTATACCTTCAATAGAAAGTTTGGCAATTTTATCAGCCAACGCAATGATTTCCATATGAATATCATTTGTTCTATCTGATTGATAAATTTTATTGGCATCTTCACTACTTAATTCAATAAATTTCTCTTTACTCACAAGACATTTTGGACATTTTTCAGGAGCTTCTTCACCTTCACTTATAAATCCACAAACAGTACATTTGAATAATTTCTTCATAATAATACCTCCTATTAAAATAATTTATTTATACAACAAATGTTATATAGTAATAGTATTCAACATTTATTGGTGAATTCCTTGTTCTTATATAAATTTATTTTTAAAATTATATAATATATCTTAATATTCTGTATTTTCAGATAACTAATCTGCTTAATTAGGAGCAGCAAAGGTAGATGTCTATAAAATCAAATATTTGTAAAATAAATAAAATTAACATCGAAAAAAGTTGAAAGGTTGTGGTATTAATGGTAAAATATATAATTAATATACTAAATTTTTGCAAAATTATATTCCTATATAAATATAATTATAAAATTAATATGAAATTTCAATTTTACATATTTTGAAGTTTTTTAAAGCAACTTTTGATTAAAGCATATAAAACTGACTATTTAAGGAGTGTTAGATTATGAAGCTTAATTTTAGATCAAAATTATTTTTATATTTTGTAGCAATTATATTATTAACTTCTATTCCAATAGCATTAATCACCTACAATTATATGTACAATTCACTAAAAAATGACTTGTATGCGAATGCAAAAGCTCAAATGGCACAAATAGACAACACTGTTTCTAACAATATAAAACAAATAAAGGAAGATACAAGTTTTATATCAACTTCTGCTGATATAAAAAAAGCTGATCAATCTATATCAGCATTATTCAACATACCTGATATTGAATTACATAACAAATATTCAAAACAAATTCCAGGTTTAGAAAGTACTATTTATAATCAATTAGAAGCATATGGGACAACTCATCCAGAAACAACATACGTATATCTTGGAACTAAATGGGGAGGCTATACTCAGTGGCCAGATGGATTAAGTACAAGTAAATTTGATCCTAGGGAAAGACCGTGGTATGCTCCGGCTTTTGATAATCCAGATCAGGTAGCAATTTCATCACCCTATATTTCTGCAATTGATAATAGTAATAACATCATCATAACAGCTTCTACTGCTGTAAAGAATGAATCTGGAGAGATCGTAGGAGTAGTAGGTATTGACGTGAGTTTAGAAAAATTATCACAGATGATAAAGGATATTAAAATTGGGGATACTGGATATATTTTCCTTTACTTAAAAGATGGTACAATGTTAGCTCATCCGAATACTAATTTAAACTTTAAAAATATTACGCAGATAAATGAGTTAGATTACACATCTACTAAAATTAAGGATTCTTCGAAAACCAATTTTGAAAATTATAATAAATTTATTGATGAAGAAAATGGTGACTTTGAAAGTGTAATTAATGGAGCTGATGTGCTAGTTGATGTTTATACGTCTCCTTATACAGGGTGGAAGATGGCGTCTATTATACAAAAGAGTGAACTTATGGATAGGGCAAATAAAATTGGTTATTTAATAACGATAATAACCTTTTGTATATTAATAATTGCAATAGTTATTACCATTATTGTTACTAAAAAGTTAACAAAACCGATTACTCAACTAACGCCTTTAATGAATGCGGCTGGAAATGGAAATCTGGAAGTTCAATCTAATATTAATTCTAATGACGAATTCGGAGAATTAGGCAATTCATTTAACTTAATGATTGGTAATTTGAGAGAAAATTATGAAGAATTAACAGCAGTATACGAGGAATTATTAGCAACGGAAGAAGAAATTCAAGCACAATATGATGAACTACAAATTAGTGATGAATCTTTAAGAAATAGTGAGGAGAGATATCGAATTGCATTAGAGGGTTGTAATGATTCGATTTGGCAATGGGATTTAGTTACAGACAATTTTTTTATTTCTGATAAATTATATGATATTACAGGTTATAAATTAAATAATAATATGAATTTTACAAAATTCATTGCTGAAATAATCCATCCAGATGACCTAGATATAGTAAAAAAGGATTTTGAAAAGCATATTAACAATATAACTCCAATTTATAAATCTGAATTTAGAGCGAAAATAAGTGATGGTTCTTATGTTTGGTTATTATCTCGAGGTAAGGCTTTAAGAGATTCAGAAAATAAAGCCATAAAAATGGCAGGTTCTATTACAGATATTTCAGAAAGAAAAATTTCAGAAAATAAAATAAAATTTATGGCTTATTATGATTCTCTTACAAAACTTCCAAATAGAACTTTTTTTATTGACAAGCTAAATGAGGAATTAGAATTAGTATGTAGTAAAAATGCAGAAGGAGCTGTATTTTTTATAGATTTGGATAATTTTAAAAATATAAACGATACCATGGGTCATGATTATGGAGATAAACTACTTATATATTTAGCAAAACAATTTGAAATCTTGATAGATAAAAAAGATACCATATGTAGATTAGGTGGAGATGAATTTATATTACTTCATCCTTATATTAAAGAATCTGAAGTTGAATTGTACGCAAAAAGATTTTTAGATTTATTTAATAAAGCGTTAGAAATTGATAATAGACAGATGTATATTACCGCAAGCATAGGAGTGGCTTTATATCCAAAGGATGGAACTGATGCAAATACTATTTTGAAAAATGCGGATTCAGCAATGTACAAAGCAAAAGAATTAGGTAAGAATAGATTTGCGTTGTTTAATCCTGAAATGTATTTGAAGCTAAAGAGAAAAACTTGTATTGAAAGAATACTTAGAACAGCAATTGAAAATAATGAACTAAGTATTAATTATCAGCCACAATTTGATGCTCAAAACAATGAAATATTTGGATTCGAAGCTCTGCTTAGACTAAATAGTAAGGAGCTAGGGATTATATCTCCTTTAGAATTTATTCCAATAGCCGAAGAATGCGGATATATAACAATATTAAGCAGATGGGTACTTAATGAGTCCTGCACACAAAGTGTAAAATGGCTTGATGCAGGCTATAAATTTAAAAGTATTAGTATTAATATTTCCTCAATGGATATACAACAATCAGATTTTTTAGAAAATATTAAAGATATTCTTAAGAATACATCAATTGACCCCAATATTGTTGAACTTGAAATTACGGAAACAGTTCTCATGCAGTCACTTGATTCTAATATAAATATATTGAAAAAATTAATGGACATGGGCATTAGAATTGCGCTTGATGACTTTGGAACTGGGTATTCTTCACTAAATTATTTGAGAGCCATTCCAATAAACACCTTGAAAATTGATAAATCTTTTATAGATAATATTACTTCAAACAAAAAAGAAGAATCAATTATTAATAATATTATTCAAATGGCACATAGCTTGGACTTAAAAGTTGTAGCTGAGGGAGTAGAGACAAAGGAACAGCTTTCAATCCTTAAAGAAAGAAACTGTGATTATATTCAAGGATATTACTTTAGCAAACCACTTCAGGATAGTGAAATTGAAGAACTGCTAGTAAGAGATAACAATAAAACAAAATAAAAAATTATATTTTCATAGTGTAAGTATAACTTATAATGTGTGTATCTATATACAGTTCCATATAGATAGTTCAAGAGATACAGTACTAATAATTGTAGAATATCGATGATATTAAAATTGTATAAGTTTAATTATTATTGAGGAACCTTATAATATGAAGGGAGCGTGAAAAATGAGCATAGGATATGCATGTTTAGTTATTGGAGTTGTGAATACTAATCTAAAAAGTTGTGTGCTTAAGAATGTAAATGATGAGAAATTGTTAGATTTAATTTCTAACAACCTAAACTCTCTTGAAAATATTATTGATTATAATATTAAAAATAATATTCGGCTTTTTAGAATTAGTTCTGATTTGATACCATTTGGATCAAGTCCTGCAAATAACATTCCTTGGTGGAATATATTTTCTGAAAGATTTGAACAAATAGGCATGAAAATTCAAGGAAGTGGTATGAGGGTATCGATGCATCCAGGACAATATACGGTATTGAACTCACCAAGTTTAGATGTTGTACATAGAGCAATTGAGGATTTAAAGTATCATACTAAAGTATTGGATAGCCTTAGGGTTGGAACAGAACATAAAATTGTATTACATATAGGTGGGATATATAATGATAAAAAACAGGCAATTGATAGATTTATAAATAACTATAATAATTTAGAAGGATCAGTAAAGCAAAGACTTGTTATTGAAAATGATGATAAATCTTATAATATTAAAGATGTCTTAGAAATAGGAACCAAATTAAATATTCCAGTTATTTTTGACAATTTACACAATTATATTAATTCATCAAAAGGGGAAAAGAACCAAATAGATTGGATTAATGAATGTAAAAAAACATGGAGACTAAAGGATGGTAATCAAAAAATCCATTATTCAGAGCAAAATATTTTAAAGAAAACTGGATCACATTCAAATAGTATAAAAAGTAGTCAATTTATAAATTTTTATGAATGCTTGGGACGAAATGATATTGATATAATGCTTGAGGTTAAAGATAAAAATCTTTCAGCAGTAAAATGTATTAATTGTACATCTACATATAAAGACATTAAAGCACTTGAACTTGAATGGAGTAAGTATAAATACAAAGTTTTAGAAAGTTCACCTAATAATTATGTAGAAATACGAAATTTGCTTAAAGATAAAAATAACTATCCAGTTATGGAATTTTATAAATTGATAGAAAATGCAATGGATGAGGAAATTGTAATAGGCAATGCAATTAATGCTGCACTACATATTTGGGGCTATTTTAAAAAGATTGCTTCAGATAAGGAAAAGACGAGTTTTATGAAAATTATTGATGAATACAAAAATGGAAATGCAACTATTAGTGCAATTAAGAATAGTTTATGGAAAATGACTGTTAAATACAATGATGAATATCTTCTGAGTTCTTACTATTTTGTGATTTAATTAATATTTTAATATATGAATCCATAGTATCTTTAACCACGATAATTTTATCGTGGTTAAAGATACTGTTGCCAAAATTATTATAGATGAAGAAGTTCAAATTTTTTATATTTTTAATAATGCTTAAAGAGGAGGTATACTAACATAAAATCATCTTTAGATTGGATTTTGGTTAAAAATTTAAAAATTACTTAAATTTGTGTTAAAATGTATAAAGATGAAAAGATAAAATATAGTAATTTTTCCAAAAGTATAATTAATATATAAAAGGAGATAGATATGCCTAATATTTTTGATGGACTAAGAAAAATTTCTGATGAAGATTTAATTCAACAAATTGCATTATTAGAAACTATGAACATGACTAACATATCAAAGCCAATTGCACAAAAAGCCAAGAAAAAGACTATAAGTATAATTAATTTTTTTGGAAACAAACTTGGAAAAAATCATATGATCGAAGAACCCGAAGTAAAAGAAATATGGACTTTGATTGATGAAAAGAAAGATGAATTAAAAAATTGTACAAGACCAGAGTTAGATGAAAAATTATTAAATGTTCTTATAGAGAGATTTAAAAATGATATAGAAGATCCAACAGAAGATGAAATATCAGTAGAAATAATAGAGGAAGTAGCTAAATTATTTAAGCTTTATAAAAATTTAACACCAGGGCAGAAAGCTGATAATATATATTTGAAATATTGTGAAAAACTTAAAGGGAAAGCTAAAGAATATTTAAATGAGCATCAATTGATGGAATTAAAAGAGACAACTGAAAGTATAGAAGATATTTTATTAAATATGGATGAAGAACAAAGGAAAAACTTTGAACAGTCAGTAGATGTTGAAAAAATATCATTATTAAATGCTTGGAAAAAGGTGAATAGACAACTTTTTGCAAGGCTTATATGGTTATCAGTAAAAGCTTATGGAGGTAGTTTTACACCAAAGGAAGAAATACTTCCAAGTTTTATGAAAAATAAAAAGGACGTTGAAATAATAAAGAAAGAGGAAGATTTAAAAGAATCACAAGAAATATTATTGAATTTAAAAAATAAAATCGAATTGTGCAAAGAAAAAATAGAATCTATAGAAAATAGTTTACAAGAAAAAAATCGTTTATTAAATAATGCAATTAAAAATAAAAGTCAAGCTGAAGAAGACATAATAAATGTAGAAAAAATGAATGATAAGTTAGAAGAAGTGAAAAAATCTCAGGAAGATAAATTAAAAGAACTTAAAGAACAAGTAGAAAATGCAACATTACAAGAATTAGAGTCACTAATGGAGGAATTTAAAAAAGTAAAATTTGATTCAATCGATATTAATAATAAAATTTCTGATATTAATATGGATATTACATATAAAAATGAACTAATAAAAGACGCTATTCTGGAAATAGCAAGCAATGAAAAAACTATAAAAGATATTGGTAGTGAATTTCAACAATTCAAAATGGAAGCTAATAATTTATTAAAGGCTTATAATGAAAAGAAAGAAGAAGTGCACAAAAAAGAAGAAGAGAAAAGAAATGAAATTTTTGAAAGATGGAGCAAATTCTTTGATAAATTTACATTTGAATTTAAGAAATTAAATCATGTTGTGAATTTTACGATAGAAGAATTACTTCATGTTGAAGAATGCTTATATGAATTACACTTTACAAAAAATCCAATAGCTTTAAGTATGGGATTAATAAATGATAAAGGTAATAAAAAAGAAGAATACGAATATATAGATGTAAGTTTTTCAGATAAATTTGAAGTTGAAATACAGTATAAAGTATCAGACAATGAAGAGAAAAATGTGCACATAGTAGAAATTACCACTGAATTCTAATATAGATATCTACGGTGAAAATTGTACTTATGGGTATAATATAAAAGGTGTTTCTTAATAGCATCTTTCATAATTTACATATTTGAATTAAGTAATAATTATTATATTTAGAAAGGAAGTGAGTATTTAGTGGGGTTATGTATTTATAATACCAACTCTTACTAAAGATATAAAATGACAAAAATAGATATTATATCAGGATTTCTTGGAGCAGGGAAAACTACTTTAATTAAGAAGTTAATAGAAGAAGCTTTTGATGGTGAAAAGCTTATGTTAATTGAAAATGAATTTGGTGAAATAGGAATTGATGGAGGGTTTTTAAACAATTCAGGAGTTGAAATTACTGAGATGAATTCAGGTTGTATTTGCTGTTCTTTAGTTGGTGATTTTGGGAATGCTCTTAAAGAAGCATTATCTAAGTATTCACCAGAACGTATAATAATAGAGCCATCAGGAGTAGGAAAGTTATCTGATGTAATTAAAGCTGTAAAAGAGATTGAGCATGAGGTTGATATTAAACTTAACAGTTTTGTTGCAGTTGTTGATGCTATGAAATGCAAAATGTATATGGACAACTTTGGAGAATTTTTCAATAACCAAATTGAAAGTGCAAATACTATTATTTTAAGTCGTTCACAAAAACTTTCAGAGGAAAAATTAGAATTATGTGTTGCTCAAATAAGAAAACATAATAGCAAAGCTAACATTATTACTACAAATTGGGATGAGATTCATGGTAAACAAATTCTTTTAGCAATGGAAAAGGAAAATTCACTTGAAAAAGAGCTTTTATTTGAGGAAAAGAAACACCATAATCATGATGAAGAGTGCTGTGAGCATAATCATGAGCATTACCATCATGACCATGAATGTTTCTGTGGACACGATCATGAAAGTGAGCATCGTAACCATGATGAAGACCGTTATGGACATGATCACGAACACCACCATCAAGATCATGAATGTTGCTGTGGACATGACCATGAACATGAACAACATCATGATGAAGAATGTTCTTGTGGACACGACCACAATCATGAACATCATCATGCAGATGAAGTATTTGCAAGTTGGGGAACCGAAACACCTAAAAAGTATTCTAAAGTAGAAATAAATGATATATTAAAAATTTTAGCTGAATCTTCAGAGTATGGAATAATCTTACGTGCAAAAGGTATAATACCTTGCACAGAAGGTGGATGGATTAATTTTGATTTAGTACCAGGAGAATATGAAGTCCGTGTTGGTGCACCAGATTACACAGGAAGATTATGTGTTATAGGTTCAAACCTGAATAAAACTAAAATACAAGAATTGTTCCACTTATAGATACCCACAGTGAAAAATATACTTGTGAATATAAATCACCGAAATAAGGAACATGAATTTGTTTCAGTTTCTAGCTGGGTATATAGAGGAAAGTTATATGAAAGATTGTAAAGTACACATTTTGTGAATTGGTTAATAGATAGTGTTCTTTAAAAATTAAATAATATGGTGTTGGTAAAATATGTTATAATAAAATATATTTTATTATAACAAATTACAAGAGTTTTATAGAATGAATTAAATTTTATAAAAAATATATAATATAAAGGAATGGTAATGTGGAATCAGATGTTTATGGAGATGGAAGATGGGGGTTACAAAATGTTATCATTAAAAATAGGACTGGTGAAGATTTAAAAGATATATATTTAACTTATGGAAGTTTAAGAAAACCAATATTAAAAATATCTGGAATTTCTAAAGATGGACAGCAAATTAAAAGTTTAATTGTAAATCATTTGACGAAACCAACAAATCTTATATTATTTTATTATAAAGATAATAAGAAAGAGGAAATAGTAGTATATGATAATTTAATTCATGGTGATCTCAGAACTCTAACACTTACTATAAGTATCAATGGTGATAAATTTATGGTAAACACAACTTTTGATTAATTTGAAAATGAGAAAATACTAAATTCAAATACCGTATTATTCAATAAAATGTATTTGCGGTATTTTTTGCTGCGCAATATGAGTTGGCTTGTTTATGAGGAATTATAAACAAGACTATTAACGAATTAGATACAGTTAAATAAACAATATGCTATGACAAGGGGCCTATAATACCTTGTACATGAGATATAAAAGAAAGAAGGAATGAAATCATGACACATGTACCTATTTTTTTGGTTACTGGATTTTTGGAGGGTGGTAAATCTACTTTCGTTAAAGAAATATTTAATGATTCGGAATTTGCTGAAGGGGAAAATATTACTTTAATTGTTTGTGAAAAAGGTATAGAAGAATTTGAAGAAAACTTTTTGAAAGAAAATAGTGTAACAATAGTACATTGTAAGCATAAAGAAGAGTTTACAGATTCATTTTTAATAGAATGTAAGAAAGAACATAAGCCAACAAAAGTTATAATAGAATATAATGGTATGTGGGAATATGATATTGTAGATAAAATGGAATTCCCAGAGGGCTGGGAAATTGCTCAAGTTATAACACCTATTGATGCTTCTACTTTTGAGGGTTATATGAATAATATGAAGTCTTTATTAATAGAACAATTTAAGGACTCTGATTTAATTATATTTAATCGTTGCAGTGAAAAGACAAATAAATTGAAATATAGAAATAGTGTTAAAGCAATTAATGCAAGTGCAAGCCTGATATTTGAATTAGAAAATGGTGAGATTGATGATACGCCGTTAGAATTACCTTTTGATATAAATGCTGACGTAATTGAATTTGAAGATTATGATTTTGGTGTGTGGTATTTAGATGTAACAGAATCACCAGAAAAATATGAAGGTAAAAGTATAAAAATGAAAGGCGTTGCAAACACAAATCCTAAATATCCTAAAAATATTTTTGCTTTTGGTAGAAATGCTATGACTTGTTGTGAAGATGATATTTCTTTCTTAGGACTTTTATGTCAAACTGGCGAACCAGTTAAATTTGATGGTAAACAGTGGGTTGAAGTTGAAGGAATACTTCATACAAAGTTTATAGCACAGGAACAACGAGAGATTCCATTTTTATCAATTAAAGATTATAAATTAATAGATAAACTTGAAGAAGAGTTAATTTATTTTTAGTGTAGGGAAATAAGAGTTTATGAAAATAAACTCTTATTTTTGTGTTAAAATATACACATATAAAAAAAGTGCGAAGCACAACCAAGAACTTCTCACATATAAAAAAAGTGCGAAGCACAACCAAGAACTTCTAACATATAAAAAGAGTGCGAAGCACAATACGGATCATTTGACTTTTAAAAAAGTACGTTGCGAAACCAAGAACATTTTGATTAAAAAAAGTGCGAACCATATAAAAAAGTACGCACCTCTAAAAAGAGTGCGAAGTACAATGAGGAACTTATTAAGCACAGCCAAGAACTTCTCACATATAATTATTCATCAATTGGCAAAGCCAATTCTAGCCTGGCGTAGCCACTTTTGTTTTAACAAATATTGAGAGGAGATAAAATATGAAATCAGAACTAATAAGTATAGTAGCCATAATAATCTTGATATTAATTAATGCTTACTTTGTAGCTCTAGAGTTTGCAATAGTACAAATAAGAGCTTCAAAAATAGAGACATTAATAAAAGAAGGAAATAAAAAAGCAATTAAATGTAAAATAGTTAAAGATAATTTAAATTCTTATTTATCTTCAACTCAACTAGGTATTACGGTAGTTGGATTATTGCTAGGTTGGTTAGGTGAGCCAACAGTATCAAAAATAATAGAACCTATATTAGATATGATAAGTTCAAATGATAGTGTTAAACATACAGTTTCTTTTGTATTTTCATTTGCTTTGATTACTTTACTAGAAGTTGTATTTGGAGAACTTATTCCAAAGGCTATTGCATTATCTGAAACAGAAAAATGTAATTTAACTTTAGATAGTTCATTAGTTATGTTTCACAGGTTGACGTATCCTATAACAATAACATTTGATAAATTGACTGAGCTTTGTTTAAAACCATTTGGAATAAAACCAGTAAATGAAACACAAGAAATTTATACAAAAAGTGAATTAGAAATGCTCGTTGACCAAAGTATAGAAGATAAGGCAGACAAAATGTTACTCGCAAATGCTTTTCAGTTTTCTGATTGCAAAGCAAAAAATATAATGATACATAGAAAAAAGATGGTTTGCATAGATATAAATGCTACCCAAGAACAGGTTTTAAACATAATAACAATTAATGGATATACTAGATATCCTATAATAGATAAAGAAAAGGATAATATTGTTGGTTTTATTCATGTTAGAGATATTTACAGAGATGTAGTTTCTGATAATAAACTAGATTTAAAGTCTTGCATAAGAGAAGTAAGTAGTTTCACTGAAACAATGCATATAAGAAATATATTTAAGCAACTTAAAGACAAAAGAGAACAATTTGCAATTGTAGTTGATGAGTATGGTGGAACTAGTGGATTACTTACATTAGAAGATATAATAGAAGAACTTGTGGGAGACATTCATGATGAGTTTGATGATGAGATCATTTAGCAAAAGCTACAAAAGATATATGTGAAATTGTCATACTTATGTTATAATTATGGCAATTAAAACTATAATTTACGTTAGATATAACTTAAATTAGATATTTAAGAGAAGAAATTAGTTATGAACATAGGGATAAAGAAGTTTTATATAAAAAATATTAAAATAAGGTGTACAGAAAAGCTTAAAGGAGAAATGAAGAAATGAAGAAATCAATTATTACAGATGATGATAAGAGTGTAATGGAGAAGCCAATCAACTCAAGCATAAAGAAAAATGTTAAGGAATTAGAAAAATCTTTGGGAATAAATACAAATCCTAAAAATTTGCCAGGATATTTCATACTCGGAGGATGGCTATGTGTAATATCAAGCATTAAACCAATTATAATAGCAGGACTTATACTTGCAGCCATAGCATTAGTATTGAGTTTTAGAAATAGCTATAAGAATGCATATAGATGGAATAAAGCTATAACACTTTACTTTCTTAATGATATTGAAAAAGCTAAAACTTTATTAGATAAATTATCTTTATCTGAAAAAGAAGGGCAAGCATATAAAAAAATGTTAAAGATTTTAAATGATAAAAAGTTAGGAGCTTAATTTTAATTGATTTAGTATGAATCGGTTAAGCAGACATCTCAAAAGTGAGAATCGAAATTTCCCTGTGGGCATCTATGATTTGATGATAGTCGCTTACTCTGTGAGTACTCCTATGACTTTAGGAAGAGTAGTTTCAAATGCGTGGGGATGTTACGGATGCTAGCTATCGGATAACTTGATAACAAAATAGAATTTGTGGAAATCTATCAGAAAATATAGAGGTTAAAATCATGTATAGTATTAAGAAATAAAGGAGAATAATATAACGAATAAAGTTAATTATAATCAAAAAATATAAAGAATTTGAGACGCTATATGGGTGAGTTGATTTGAAATGTAGAGCACTTAACTTGGAAAAGTATTGGTTGAATTATTATGAAATGACTATTCTTAATAAAGACGTGGAATAAATATAATGATTGATCCAAATGTCATAATAATTAGAACAATGGGATGGTAAGTTATGAGTAAAATTGTTAAGAGAGGTTATTTACCTAGTGATGAAAAAGAGTTTAGTAGTGAATCCGTTGAAAAATTGTATAAGGCTGGACATGATTTATATTATCTTATAAATCATGGATATAAAATAAAAGGTGCGTCTGTATTTGTAGGTGATCATTATCTACTGTCTGAAAGGCAAAGGCTAGCTTTGGTGAGAGCTATTTCTTCAGAAAAGAGCATTATAATTAGAAAAGATAAAGAAATTAAAGATAATTTAGAAGGTAGTATTGTAAATATTGACGGATTTAATACTATAATCAGCTTGGAAGTTGCTTTATCTCACTCATTATTATTAAAATGTATGGATGGAACAATTAGAGATTTAGCAGGACTTAGAGGTACCTATCGCGTAATAGATAAAACGCAATTAGCAATTTTATTGATTGGTGAAATATTAGAAAAAAATAAAGTAGGAAAAGTCACTTTCTATTTGGATGCACCAGTATCTAATTCTGGGAAATTAAAGGAACGAATATTAGAATTATTGAATGAGTTTAGTTTTGATGTGCAAGTTGAAAATATTAATAATGTAGATACAATTTTAGAGAGACTAGACAATGTTATAACTAGTGATGCAATTATTCTTGATAAATGTAAAAGTTGGATTAATTTAAATAAAAAAATTATAGAAAGCAATATGTGTAATTATTCGTACATTGATTTTAGTTTACTAACTGATTAAGATAAAAAATATTAAAGAGTTAATATCAAATTAGAAATTATTAAGGAAATACGTGAAGTTATAGATGAAAATTTTTTTGAATTTTAATATTGTACTTAAAATAAGAGTTTACACAGTAAACTCTTATTTTTATGTTGAAATATAGTTTTTGATTAAATATGCATAAGAAATATGGACTGTCGAAGAAAGTTGAAAAGTTGTGACATTAATGGTAAAATATATAAATAACAATGTTGATTTTTTTAAGAATGCCATTTAAGTAAATTATAAATTGAATATTGAAGGAGAGTTAGATGTGAAGCTTACTTTTAGACTAAAATTATTTTTATATTTTGTAGCAATTATATTATTTACGTCTATTCCAATAGCATTAATAACTTATAATTATATTTATAATTCGCAAAAAAAAGATTTATTTTCAAATACTCAAGCACAAATGGAACAAATAGATAATAATTTTTCTAATATGATGAAACAAATAAAGGAAGATACTCGTTCTTTAGCAGATTCTGCAGATATAAAAAAAGCTGATCAATCTATATTACCTTTATTTAACATGCCCAATATTGAAACAAATAAAAAATATTCATCACAAATTCCAGGGATAGAAAGTACTATTTATAGTAACTTTAAGGCATATGGGATAAATCATCTAGAAACCTCACATGTATGCTTTGGAACTAAATGGGGAGGATATATTCAGTGGCCAGATGGGGCAACTATCACTAATTTTGATCCGAGGATAAAAACGTGGTACACCCAAGCTTTAGCTGATCCAGATGCGGTAGCAATCTCGGCACCATACGAATCATTTAATGAAACTAATAATGTAATCATAAGTGCATCATCCACTATAAAGGATACATCTGAAGATATAGTAGGAGTAATAGGTATCGATGTAAGTTTAGACAAATTATCAGAGATGATACGGGATATTAAAATTGGTGATACGGGTTATGTTTTTCTTTACTTAAAAGATGGTACAATGCTGGCACATCCAAATGTAGATTTAAACTTTAAAAACATTTTACAATTAAATATGTTAGGATATACACTTACTCAAACAAATGATAGCATAAATCATCCTTTTGAAAATTATAATAAGTTTACAGATGAAGATAATGGTAGTTTTGAAACTGTTATTAATGGATCACCTGTGTTAGTTAATATTTATACTTCTAAATATACAGGATGGAAGATGGCCTCAGTTATACAAAAAAGTGAACTTATAAGCAAAGCAAATCAAATTGGGTATTTAATAATTTTAATAGCCATTGTATCATTATTATTTGTAATCGTTCTTACCCTTATTATCACAAAAAAGTTAACTAAACCAATTACAGAACTAACTCCTTTGATGCATGCAGCGGGAAATGGAGATTTTGCAGTAAAGGCAAATATTAACACTAATGATGAATTTGGAGAATTAGGAGAATCTTTTAATTTAATGATTGGTAAATTAAACTCAAGCTACGAAGAATTATCATCATTACATGAGGAATTATTAGCAACCGAAGAAGAGCTTCGAGTACAATATGAAGAACTGCTTCATAATGAAGAAGCTATAAGAAATAGTGATGAACGGTATAGGCTCGCATTAGAGTGTGCTAATGATTCGATTTGGGAGTGGGATTTAGTTACAGGAGAATTTTTTGCTTCTGATAAATTAGTTGACATTACAGGATACAAATTAAATAACAATAGGAACGTAATTAATTTGGTAAATAACTTAATTCATCCAGATGATGTTGCTAGAGCAAAAGAAGATTATAAAAATCATATTAACAAAATAACTGATGTCTATAATTCTGAATATAGAATAAAAACTAGTGAAGGATCTTATGTATGGATATTATCTCGAGGTAAGGTTTTAAGAGATTCAGAAGATAAAGCAATAAAACTTGCTGGTTCAATTTCGGATATTTCAAATAGAAAAATTTCAGAAGATAGAATAAAATTTATGGCTTTTTACGATTCTCTTACTAAATTACCAAATAGAACATTATTCATGAACAAGCTAAATGATCAATTGGAATTGGTTTATAGTAAAAGTGCAAAAGGAGCTGTATTCTTTATAGACTTAGATAATTTTAAAAATATAAATGATACAATGGGTCACGATTATGGAGATAAACTACTTGTACATCTAGCAAAACAATTTGAGAATTTAATAGATGAAAAAGATACTATATGTAGATTAGGGGGGGATGAATTTATAATACTTCATCCTTATGTTAAAGAATCTGAATTAGAATATTATGCAAAAAGATTTTTAGACTTATTTAATAAAACTTTAAACATTGATAATAAGCAAATGTTTATTACAGCAAGTATAGGAGTAGCATTGTATCCGAAAGATGGAACTGATACAAATACTATATTGAAAAATGCAGATTCAGCTATGTATAAAGCAAAAGAATTAGGTAAGAACAGATTTATTTTATTTGATCCTCAAATGTACTTGAAGTTAGAGAGAAAAACTTGTATTGAAAGAATACTTAGAAGCGCAATTGAAAACAACGAGCTTAGTATTAATTATCAGCCACAATATGATGCACAAAAAAATGAAATATTTGGATTTGAAGCTCTTCTTAGATTAAATAGTAAGGAACTAGGATTTGTCTCTCCTTTAGAATTCATTTCCGTAGCTGAAGAATGTGGATATATAACTAAGATAAGTAGATGGGTGATTAATGAGTCTTGCAAACAAACCGTAAAATGGCTGAATAGAGGTTATAAGTTCAAAAGTATGAGTATTAATATTTCTTCAGTAGATATACAACAATCAGATTTTCTAGAGAGTATTAAAGATATTCTTAAGAGTACAGGTATTAACCCTAATATTATTGAACTTGAAATTACTGAAACAGTTCTTATGCAGTCACTTGATTCTAGTATAAATATATTAGAGAAGTTAATGGAAATGGGTATTAGAATTGCACTTGATGACTTTGGTACTGGGTATTCCTCACTGAACTATCTTGGAAGAATCCCAATAAGCACTTTAAAGATTGATAAATCATTTATAGACAATATTACTTCAAGCAAAAAAAAGGAGTCAATGATTAATAATATTATTCAAATGGCACATAGCATGGATTTAAAAGTTGTAGCTGAAGGGGTAGAGACAAAGGAACAGCTTTCAATTCTTAAAGATAGAGACTGTAACTATATTCAGGGATATTACTTTAGTAAACCACTTCCGGAAAGTGAAATTGAAAAATTATTAGCTTAAGAAGACCATAAGATATAATAATCAAAAAGACTAGTTATGAATTGATATGCTCTCTTTACAGTGGACAGTTAAAATATTAAAACTGTTGCTATGGAGGGAGTATTTTATAGTGTGTTACATAATACAATTAGATTAAATCAAATTGTATTAGAATAATTAGGTAAAGATGAATATTAGTAAAAACTACAAAAAACTTCTTGCTTTAGAGTATACTCTAAGGAGTATATTTATATTAGAGAGATAAATACGATTTCTTTATAGAAATTATTGAGGAGGAAAATTATGTCATACTTAAACAAAAAACTTGAAAATAGTAAATTAGAATTAAAAAATAGGTTAGTTATGCCACCTATGGCAACTGCAAAATCTGAAGAGGATGGAAGCATAAATAAAAGTATTCTTGATTATTATGATGAAAAATCAAACGGAGGATATATTTCTTTAATTATAATTGAACATAGTTACATTACTAAACAAGGAAAAGCTAATCCAAATCAGCTTTCTATTGCCGAGGATAGATTAGTTGATAGTTTAAAGGGATTATCAGATATAATTCATAAAAATGGATCTAAGGCAGTTATGCAAATTAATCATGCAGGAAGTGCTGCAAGTGAAACTAATACTGGACTACAAATAGTTGGACCATCAGCTATAGAAAACCCTTCGAAAAATACTGGAGAAATACCTAAAGAACTTAGTAAAAACGATATTGAAGTTATAGTAAGAGAGTTTAAAGAAGCAGCATTAAGAGTTAAAAATGCAGGTTTTGATGGAGTAGAAATTCATTCCGCTCATGGTTATCTTTTAAGTCAATTCTTATCACCTTTAACAAACAAAAGAACTGATGAATACGGTGGAGATTTAAAAGGAAGAATAAAAATTCACTTAGAAATAATTAAAGAAGTTCGTGAAGCTGTAGGTGAAGATTTTCCAATTCTTTTAAGATTAGGTGCTTCAGATTATATGGAAGGTGGCTTAACAATAGAAGATAGCACACTTGCGTCTATTGAATTTGAAAAGGCTGGAGTAGATATGTTAGATGTTTCAGGTGGCTTATGCAGATTTAGTATTCCGGGTGTTAATGAACCAGGTTATTTTGCACCACTTTCTAAAGCTATAAAAGAAAAGGTGAAAATTCCTGTTATAGTTGCAGGTGGAATTACAGACGTGGAAGTAGCAGAAAAAATCCTTTCTGAGGAAAAAGCAGATTTAATAGGGGTTGCAAGAGTTATATTAAAAAATTCAAATTGGGCAAAAAGTGCCATAGAAAGTTTAGATACCCAAGTTTAAGGAGATTTACTTTAATTTAAAAAATTAATATAATAATAAATAAGTCATTCTTTATTTCTATAATTATTTTTAGTAAATGATTATAGTTTACGAAGAATGACTTATTTATTTCTAAAAAAGTGCCTACTATAAGAGTGCACTCTATAGTTTTTATTAAAATAGGTAGTTTAAAATGACGAGTTATTCAACTTTATAAATAAATGCAGTATGTTAAATATGTATTCTAATATTATGTAGTACACTAAATATTCTAGTTGTATAATTATAGTAGAAATAATTCGCAAGTGTAGATATTTAAAAGTATTATATTGGAGGTAAAAAAATGGATAGAAAATATATCAAAAAATCAATTGAAGAACTAAAAGCAGAATTAACTGAAGTGCAATATAAAGTGACAAAAGAAAATGCTACAGAAGCACCATTTAATAATGAATATGATAGCTTTTTTGAAAAAGGAATTTATGTAGATGTTACGACAGGAGAGCCATTATTTATATCATCTGATAAGTTTGATTCTGGTTGCGGATGGCCTGCTTTTTCAAAACCTATAACTAGTAAAGTAATTAAAGAAAAAAAAGACGAAAGTCATGGTATGGTAAGAACAGAGATTAGAAGTAATATGGGTGATTCTCACCTAGGACACGTATTCTCAGATGGTCCACAAGAAACTGGTGGATTAAGATATTGTATTAATTCAGCAGCACTCAAATTTATTCCTATAGATAAAATGAAAGAATTAGGTTATGAAGAATATTTAGATAAATTAATATAGATACCAATAGTGCAAACTGTAATATAACTGTCACATAATAGGCGTAGTATAGGGGTTGTAATAAAACTATATAATATTTTACAACGGAGGAATTAAGATGAAAAAAATTATTTATGCATTAGCTAGTGTAACACTTACAGCTTCTTTAATGGTAGGATGCGGTGCTAATGCTGCAGGTACCCAAAGTAAACAAGCAACTAAAAGTGCTTCAACTGAAGACGGATCAACTAAGTCAAAAAATATTCAAAAAGTAGATTTAGCAGGAGAAGTTGCAAGTATAGATGGAAATAAAATAACAATAAAGGTTATTAAAGCTCCAGAAGCTCCTCAAGGAAACAATCAAAAAGATGCAAGCAAGGATGTAGATAAAGAAAAATCACAAGACAACAATAAAGATGGACAAGGACAAGCTCAGAAGGTCCCAGCAAATATGAAGAGAGAATTTACAGGTGAAAATAAAGATATTACAATTAGTGATGGAATACAATTAGCAACTATGATAAAAGGAAAACAAGGCGTAGAAAAAAAAGATCTTACTGTTAATGATATAAAAGTGGGAGATATCCTGCAAATAATATATTCAGATAAGGAAAAAGAAACTATTTCAAACATTTATGTTAAACCAGCTACAAATGCAAATACTAAATAATAAAATTATTATTTTATTAAATAAACATATTGGTATCTAATATCAATACGGAGGATGTCTTAAATTTAGTTTAAGGTATCCTCTTTTGTGTATTATATATAGTTAGAATGATAATTAACTGAAAAAATAGAATTATAAAGCGTAATGATAGTTACTGAATGATAATATTGAAAATGAATATGGCATTACTAAAGGAACTAACATGGAAAGTTAAGTTCTTATTTTTGTTGAATAAAAAATATATATGTTGTGATTCAAATCACATTATAATCACAACGGACTAGATATAATGTAATAAAAGAAGATAAGAAATAAGGAGGAATTAAATATGTTGAATTTTGCAGCAAGTGTGGATGTTAGGATTTATGAACCAAGAGATAAGCATCCAGCTATTTTTAAAGCTTTTGAAGGATTAGGATCTGGTGAAAAAATGGAACTTATAAATGATCATGACCCTCGTCCACTACATTATCAATTTATAATGGAACTTCCAGAGCAGTTTGAGTGGGAATATTTAGAACAAGGACCTGATGTATGGAGAGTTGCGATTACAAAGAAATAAACATGGTGAGTATGAAAGAATATACTCAATTTATTGAGAGGGGAGGTGAATTTTATGAAAGGATTTGTTGATAAAGACACTTGCGTAGGTTGTGGATTATGCGCAGGAATATGTCCGGAAATTTTCGAAATGAATGATGAGGGAATAGCAGTAGGTTCAGAAGATGAAATTTCAGATAATTTTATTGAAAGTGCAAAAGATGCTCAAGAACAGTGCCCAGTAAGCGCCATCACTGTAGAGTAAATATTAACAAAAAGTAACCAAAGGCTTATTGCATAAGTTTTTGGTTGCTTTTTTATTATGTTTTGAGTAAATTTTCATTAAAACTTGTTATACTTGTATGTTGTTTTTAGATATAGTGAAAATCATGATATAATACTATATATTAGGAATATTTCATGGAAGAGTATAATAAAAAAATACAACAGGGGTAAGGATTTTATAGTATGACATATGCGAAATTAACAGATTCAAATCAAGTAAAAGTGACAAAAGAAAACTTAATATTACTTCAACAAAAGGTTAGCAAGTTAAGATCAGAAGGAAGATATAAAGAAACTATTGAAAATTGTTATAATCTTATTGAAAATGCAAGGGAATTAAAAGATTACAAATCTATTTTGGTTGCATATATAAATTTTGGAGCTTCATATTATTGCATTGGAGATATTGAAGCAGCATTTAATAGCCTTTCTGATCATAAAGAAATTTGTGAAAAATATGGTGATGAAACAGATATTTTAAATTCAAATAATATTTTATTTTTGTTATATGATTATAATAAGGACTATGTAAACGCGAAGAATACTCTCAAAAAAAGTATTCATTTAGGTGAAAAGTTAAAAAAATATAATATTGTTAGTAATGGATACAGTAATTATAGTCATGTATGTATGATTGAAGGAAATTATACTGAAGCTTTAGAAATGGCGAATATTGGTCTTCAAATGGCAAAGATTCATGAACCTTCCAGTGAGATTTTAGAGATTAGAGTTAAGTTAAATATAGCTAAAGCACTTATTGGATTAAAGGATTTAAGGAATTCAAAAATTTTAATTGATGAAATCATAAATAATAAAATATTAGAATCATTTATAAGAGAAAAAGCAGAGTGTTATGATTTACAAGGTAATTGGTATAATAAACAAAAATTATATAAAAAAGCTTTAGAGTCGTATTCTATTGCAAAGAATTTAGTTGAAAGTTATAATGACGTTTATTTATTAAAATCTATTCAAGAACAAAGATGTAAAATTTGTGATGAAATTGGAGATATAAAATTAGGATATACAGTGCAAAAGGAATATATATCACTTCTTAATGAAATCAGTGAAAGAGAACTTGCATTAACGGCGCTAAAACTTGAAATTAAACATAATGTAGCTTATATAGAAAAGAAAGCTAATACTGATTATTTAACTGGTCTATATAATCGTAATTATATAGAAACTATTTCAAATGAATGGTTAAAAAATGCATATAAAAGTAATGAAAGTATAATGTGCATAGTTTTTGATATAGATGGATTTAAATCCTTTAATGATAATTATGGTCATCTTTTTGGGGATGAAGTTATAAAACAAGTGAGCAAGACTTGTTTACAAATAATCAAAGAGACTGATTTAATGGGACGTTTTGGTGGTGATGAATTTGTTATTATATTAAAAGATGTTTCATTAGAAAATGGGGAAAATATAGCTAATGAAATTCTTGAAGCAGTAAGAAATTTAAAAGTATATAAAGAAGATAAAAATATTGAAATTACGATTAGTATTGGAATTACAGATAATTTTGATGCTACTATAATGGAGTTTAAAGAATTGTTTAATCTAGCTGATATAAGACTATACAAAGCGAAGAAAAATGGTAAAAATCAAGTTTGTGCAATTAGTTAGTTTAGTAAATATTAGTGAAAGAAATTTTAATAAAAGAATAGAGGTAAAGGAATTATGTTTTTTATAGGTGTATTCGGAATAGAAAATAAAGATAAGGAAATAAAAAGTTTAAATAATATAAGTTGTAAGAAATGTAATATGACAGTTACAGGAAACTTGATTAAAAACTTTGATTTCTTTCATTTCTTTTTTATTCCAATTTTTAAATGGAATGAAAAATATTATGTGGTATGTGATCAATGTAAATCAGTATATATTATTCCGAAGGACAAAGGAAAAGCAATTGAACATGGTGAGAATATAGAAATAAGCTATTGGGATATGCATGAAGCTTATACTGATGGTTATAGCAATAATTATTATAATGAAAATAAATGTAAAAATTGTGGGTCAAAAGTAGATTCTAAATTTAAATATTGTCCTCATTGTGGAGCGAAAATTTAAATTGAAAAAGTAATTAACTAAAAAATCATCTTCTATTCATGTATTTAATTGACGTTGGACTATATAACTATTATACTTATAAGAATAAAATAGATAAGTACGCACCTTTTTGTGCCCTAGATAATTAACAGAGGAGAAATTAAAAAATGAATAGGAAAAACATTTATGATGATAATTGTCCCATTTTGCATGCACTAAACATTATTGGTGGTAAATGGAGACTTCCAATTTTATGGAATCTATCAGATGGCGGTCTGCGTTATAACGAATTAAAAAGGAAACTGAATGGAATCACTAATATTATGCTGACACGATCCTTGCAGGATTTAGAACAATATGGTCTTGTCAAACGTATTCAGCATTCTGCAATACCACCCCATGTTGAATATTTTCTAACGGATCATACCAAAAAACTTCTTCCTGCCATGAAGTCTATTGACGAATGGGGTAGAGAACAACTATTGATTGAAAAGGGTGAATTATGACACTACAGCAATTTAAGTATTTAGATGTATATTTATAAGGAAGATATTTTAATAAAAAGTAAAAAACTTTAATTAATTTAGAAGTATTTAATATATGAAAAGTGAAAGAATCATGATTATTGGTTGTGAGGGAAGTGGAAAATTCATAAGCTTATATATTTTTATAAGTATTAACAATATTAGCAAACATTTTTTTCACAGCAGGAGCCATGAATACTTGGCTTAAAGTAGTTATTCCAATAATTCTATATTCTTGAGGTTCTATTGGATATATATCTACATTATTATTTTGATTTCGTATGACCAACTCTGGCATAATACAAATTCCAAAACCACTTTCAACCATTGCTATAGTAGATTGATCGTCTACTACATGACAGTTAGATAAAGCATTTAATTCATATTTATGAAAAAAAATATTAATATCAGCATCACTACCTTCTCTTTGATAAACAAAATGCTGTCCACGTATATCATCGATAGTTATATAATCCCTATTTTTAAGGTGAAATGTTTTGGGAACTACGCATACATGGTACGTTATAATATTGATATATTAAAGCAAGTATGTGATATGTTTAAAAGCTGTGATATCAATACAGAAATCTATGAAAACATCCAAGAAGTAATTTGGAACAAGCTATTTATTAATATGTCCCTTAATTCTGTCACAGCGGTTTTACAATGTAAGGTTGGATATTTACATGAAAGTAATGATGCAAGCCAAATTATAAAAATGATTCTTTCTGAAGCTGTAGATGTTGCAACTACAGATGGTACTTTTTTCAATAAAGACGAAGTAATACAAAAAGTTGAAAAGCATATTCAAGATGATTTTTACGATGTTGTTACTTCAATGAATCAAGATGTCATAAATAAAAGAATTACTGAGATCGACCATATTAATGGAGCTGTAGTAAAGGCAGCTGAAGAGTATGGTATTCAAACACCATATAATGAATTTATTGTATATTTACTTCATGCTATTGAAGGAATGA
>JAKBFR010000090.1 GCA_021837545.1 Bacillota bacterium
TATGGAGATTTTTCGATTAGTAAATAATTTAGCAAATAAAAATGCTTTTTTAGATAACGTTATGTTATTTTTTCTGAATATATGATAAAATCGAAAATATGGTTGCAACTAAGTTAGGAATTACTTGGCTTTATTAATAATAAGAGTATTAGGTGGTTATAATACCAAGGTTTACTTATTATAAAATAGTTTGATTTTATAAATGATTAAAAAGTATAAACAAATTAGGATGTGATATTTTGCAGTCTATAATTGAATTAGTTAATAATTATGGCTATATAATTATATTTAGTGCATTAGTGCTTGAGCTGATTGCATTTCCATTACCAGGAGAACTTATGATGACTTATTGTGGTTTCCTTGTTTATCAATCTAAAATGAATTGGATGATCAGTATTATTGTTGCAACTTTAGGTGTAACACTTGGCATTACAATATCTTATTTTGTGGGAACTAAATTAGGAGAAGGTTTTTTTAAGAAATATGGATCGTATATTCATTTTGGACCAGAGAAGTTGGAAAAAACATCAGAATGGTTTAAATCATATGGTAACAAATTATTGATTGTAGCTTATTTTATTCCTGGAGTTAGGCATATTACTGGATATTTTTCAGGGGTAACAGAAATCTCCTATAAAAAATTTGCTTTAAACTCATATGTAGGAGCTTTGATATGGACAGCTACTTTCATTTCATTAGGTAAGGCTCTTGGACCTAATTGGGATAAATTCCATGGCTCAATAAAAAAATACATGATTATTGGCAGCTTAATTATAGCTTTCATTTTGATGATTTTTTATTTTTTCAAGACTCATAAAGTACAGATAATAGAATTTATTTATAAAACGCTTAATAGAACCATAATTATATTTCATTCTATGGGAAAGATACGAATTGCAATAGCTATGATAGCAGGGGCTTTCTTGTTTTTTATCGCTCTTATAATTGGTTTGACGCAAGATTATTTAGCACATGAGTTTGACCAATTTGATACTATTGTATCTTATTTAGTAAAAGATATTTTTACAAAGGAATGGTCTTATTGGATGGGTTTCTTTGGAAGCATAACTTCCATTAAGATATTAATACCATTGAGTATTCTCATATCTATATGGATTATAAGAAAAAACATGGACCGATTTCTTGAAATTCGTTTTTTGTTTATAATAATTTGTGGTGGGGAAATTCTACAGTTTATATTAAAAAATATTTTTAGACGTTCAGGGCCAACTTCAATAGGAGTACTTGAAACTATTCAATATACTTTTCCAAGTAATCAATCGTTAATGTCAATTGTTGCATATGGCTTTTTCACTTTTATAATAATACGTCATGCAAAGAAATCTTGGCTTGGAACTGCTCTTATTGTTGCAACTTTACTTATTTGCATATTTGTAGGGTTGAATCCTATATTTTTTCAAACTGAATATCCAAGTGATATTTATGCAGGATATGTTTTTGGTGGGGTATGGTTGACTGTAAATATCATCTTATTAGAAATATATCGTATAATACCTAAAATACAATTAAAAAGTATAGAAAAATTTAAATAAATTGAAAATCAATGAATACACAATGTTCTTAATTGTTTATTTAACAGGTAATTTCAATTCAAGATAAAATTGACTACATGTTTTTAGCCTGTACATAGTAATATATCAATAATTTAGTCTAACAGAGGCTTTTGAATATACAAAGCATTTATTATGATGTTATTATATTTACTCAAAAAGAATGAAACACTGAGTTTCATTCTTTTTGCATTAAATCCTATTATTCTATAATATTTATTTTGCAGTATTATCAATGTAACAATTAACTGTACCTCTAAATCCTCCACCTGACATATGTCCGTTTCCACGTCCATCCCCATTTCTGCCCATTCTTTGACCTGGGATTCCTGTGCAATTTTCAAGATTATTTTTTAGAGTTTCTTTTAGATTAGCACCTTCTTCATTTGTTATAGTTCCATCTGAAACTGCCTTATCAACAGCGCTATTTCTCTCATCAAGTAGAGCAGCTTTAAATTGATCTTCTGTCATTCCTTTTTCTTGCGCTAAAGCATACATTGTTTTTCCAGAATTAAGCCCAGTTGTTATTTCCTCATCTGTCATGCCAAGTTTATTTTTTAATACTGATTCTACATAATCATAACCTCTCATACCTGTAACCATCATCATTCCAGCTCTTTGGTGAGTACCAGTAGTTGGTTGTGTAGTACTTGCATATGCAGTTATACCTAATCCCATAGTAAGAATCATAGTTAATGCTATTATTAATTTTTTTGCTTTCATTTTTTCTTCCTCCTCATTTTTAAATTATTACTGCTTGGTATACTATAATAATAAATCAATTCCCTTATATAGAAGTGTCCGAATTGTGAAATAAAAGTACACAATTAGGACACAAATATAATTATTATCAATGATATAATTTAGGTAAGATAATGATATAATTTGAGCAAGATAGGAGGGATAGAATGAATAAAAATATTCTGATTGCCGATGATAATATGGAAATAATTAAAATCTTGAAGCCTTATATAGAAAAAGAAGGTTTTAACGTGATTTTTGCCATTGATGGGGAAGAAGCACTATTAAAGTTTAAACATTATAATCCTCAATTAATTTTACTTGATATTATGATGCCTTTAATGGATGGAATTGAAGTTTGCAATATAATTAGACAACAATCAAATACTCCTATTGTAATGATAACTGCTAAAAGTGAGGATTCAGATAAGATACTCGGATTAAACTCTGGTGCTGACGATTATATTATAAAACCGTTTAGTCCTGGAGAAGTAGTAGCAAGAATAAAAGCAGTGCTTAGGCGTATTACTCCAGTTGAAAACAATAAACTATCAATAATTAAATATACACCACTTGAATTAGATATTAATAATTACTCAGTAAAACTACATGGTGCTAATATGAATCTTACAAAAAAAGAGATTGAAGTTTTATGGATGCTTGCAAGCTCTCCCAATAATATGATTAAAAGAGACGATTTACTTGATAATATATGGGGGATAGATTACTTCGGAGACCCCAGAACTGTAGATACACACATAAAAAGAATAAGAGCAAAACTTGATTTAAATGGCCAGTATAACTGGGATATTAAAACTATTTGGGGTATGGGATATAAGTTTGAGGTGAAAGATGTTTAAGAAGAATATTACTTTTAAATTAACCCTTGGATTTTTAACAATTGTTATAGTTTCAACCCTTTTCATAGGTATCATTGCATTAAATATGTTTAAAAATAATATTTATGAGATTAAACAAAATAATATCAAAAAACATGCTTTGGCAATTTCACAAACCATTGAACCTTATATAACTGACACTTCAAATAATAAAGAATTTATGAAAATTATAAATTTATTAGACGCTATTGATAACGCAAAGATTTGGATTATCAATTCTGACAAAAGTATTATAACTGCATCAGACAGTAATACTGATAGTATTACTTACATTAATGATACTGATGTTAAAAAAACCTACAAAGATATTAATGAAAAAGTGTTAACTGGTGTAGAAGGATATGATGAAGTTTACAACCCCTACTATAAGCAAGACATGATGACTATAGCAGTTCCAATTAAAAATAACAATAATACCATAATAGGTGCTGTAGTTCTTAATTCCTATACATCTGATATATCAGATTCTATGAACAAATTTTTTATATATTTAATTTTAACTATTTTAGGTGAAATAGTCCTTGTTGGATTTATGGGGTATTATTTTTCTAAAAGTATCTCTAAACCAATAAAAAAGATAAATGTAGCTGCACTAGAACTTGCACGAGGTCACTATGGGATAAAGACCAATATATATCAAAAAGATGAAATAGGAGAGTTATCAAGTTCATTTGACTTATTATCATTAAAGCTTGAGTATACCATTGGTAAACTTTTTGAAGAAAAAAACAAGTTAAGTAATATAATAACGAGTATGAGTGATGGCATTTTAGCCTTGGATACAAATTTTCACATCATAAATATAAATCAATCTGCTATAGATCTTCTTTCTTATAAAGGTTCGAAAACTGATGCAGAAATAATTAAAATCTTATCAAAGCTAAATATAATTGAAGAATTTAATGATGTTATAAATAGCAATGAAAAAAGATCAATTATAACAGAGCATGAAGGTAAAGTATTGGATTTCTCAATATCTCCTATAAAAAACAATTCAAATGAGATTATAGGAGGGGTTATTCTTATTCAAGATATAAGTGAAAAAGAAAAGCTTGAACAAATGCGTAAAGACTTTATTTCAAATGTTTCCCACGAATTTAGAACTCCTTTAACAGTTATTAAAGGTAATTTAGAGTCTATTGTAGATGGAATGACACAACAAGAAGATATAGCAGATACTTGCGTTACACTAATAAAAGAAACTAATCGACTTGAAAGAATGGTTAAAGATCTACTTGATTTAAGTAAGTTAGAATCAGGAACATTAGAGATTGAATTTATTCCTATTGATATTAATATGCTGATTAATGATACAATTAGAGGATTTAAACCTTTAATAAGTAATAAAAATATAGATTTACAATTATCTTTGAAAAGCAATGTGACAACGATATTAAGTGACTATTATAAATTAAAACAACTACTTATAATTTTTTTAGATAATGCAATTAAGTTTTCTCCATACAAAGGTATTCTAGAGATATCCACAAAATCAGATAATAAAAATATGTATATAACTATTAAAGATAATGGAATAGGGATACCAAAAGATGAAATTCAGTATTTAGGAGAAAAATTCTTTAAGGCTGATAAATCAAGAAATTCAAAAGTCGAGGGAACTGGTCTTGGTCTTTCAATAGCTAAAAGATTAGTAAAAGTTTTAAATGGACAGTTCTCTATAGAAAGTGATTTAGACAAAGGTACAATAATAACTATTTCATTTTCAATTATTAAAGATTCACTGGAGGTGTAATTATGATGCGTGGTTACCATATGGGAATGGGGTTTTATGGCTCTTATATTTTGATATTTATTTTGATAGTTGTTTCTATTTTAGTATTTTTATTATCAAAAAGTAGGCCATCTTTAAATCCATTTATAATAAAGTTAATTGATATACTTAAAGTAAAATATGCTTCTGGGATTATAACTGCTGATGAATATATAGAAAGAAAATCTATTATTGAAGATATAAAATATTCAAACAAATTTATTCCCATACTTCTTGAAAGATATGCTTATTGCAGCATAGATACAAGAGAATTTTTAAATATTAAAAATGCGATTGAAAGTAATAACTGGGATAATAATACATGTGAAAAACTTGCAAAGGGAGAACTATCTTATGATGAATTTAAATCCAGAATGGGTAGTGAAACTTGATCAAGACTTTATAAAATTACAAAAAATTATTAGGGGAAAATAAATAAAGAATTATTAGGGGGAGAAATATATGCAAAATAATAAATTGTTAAAAAAGTTACGTTACGTTTTATTATCAATATTCTTGATACATATTACAGTGGAAGCTTATCTTCATCAGCTTCTAGGAGGAGGAAAGGAGCCATCTATACATGCATTGTGTCCCTATGGAGGTTTGGAGTCACTTTATAGTTTGATTTTTGGTGGAACATTTATAGAAAAAATATTTTCAGGTACTCTTATTATTCTTATTATAACCATAATTATAGCACTTATTTTCAGAAGAAGTTTTTGTGGATTAATTTGTCCATTCGGAGCTCTTCAAGAATTCTTTGGGCTTATAGGTAAAAAGATATTTAAGAAAAGACTTATTATACCAGAAAAAATAGACAAGCCTTTAAGGTATCTCAAATATATAATTCTTGTACTTACACTATTTTTTGCTTGGCAAACTGCTGGCTTATGGGTAAGTTCATATGACCCTTGGGCAGCATATGGACATATAACTGCAGGAATAACATCTCTTATTGAAGAAAATTTAATTGGTTTAATTATACTAATAGTTACTATAGTTGGATCTTTATTATATGATAGATTCTTTTGTAAATATCTTTGTCCTATGGGTGCATTTTATGGATTGATTTCAAAATTAAGCCTATCAAAAATCACAAGAAATGAAGATACTTGCATTAATTGTAGTTTATGTAACAAAAACTGTCCTGTTAACATTAAAGTATCTGAGCTTAAAGAAATTAAATCTGCTGAATGTATTGATTGTCAAAAATGTATACTTTCATGCCCTAAGAATAATACTTTAGAATTTAAGGTTCGAAAAAAGTCTATTAAACCTGCAGTTGTTATGGTATTAGTATTTGTAATATTTTTTGGTGGAATAGGTATAACTAAAATTATAGGATTATTTGAAGTTTTACCAGCACCTATAACATCTGAAACAAAAATATCTGCCGAACAAATAAAAGGCTATATGACTTTAGAAGATTTATCAAACGGATTAAAAATAGATTTAGAGGAAGTATATGAAAAACTCCATATTCCTTCTTCTATTCCAAAAGAAACAAAATTAAAGGATATTCAAAATACTATTCCAGATTTTGAAGTAGAAGGCGCTAGAGAGATATTAAAACAGTAGCAAATATAGCAACAAATAAATATAATATTTTGAGAAAAAATATAAAGAGGAAAGATATGGAGAGTACAAGTAATGCAAATTTATTAAATAGAACAGGAAGATTAAAAATTCAGTGTTTTAGAGGTAGTGATTATGTTCCAATTGATGGAGCTAAGATAAACGTAAAAGGGACGGAGGGAGCTGAGAGCTTAGGTGTCTATGATTTAGTTACAGACTCAGCAGGATTAACACAAGTAATAGAGTTGGGAGCTCCACCATTAGAGTATTCTTTAGACCTATATAACGATAAGATGCCTTATAGCTTATATGATATAACTGTTGAGAAAAATGGATTTAAGCCAATAGTAATAAAGGGCTGCCAAGTACTTCCGACACAAACTGCATTTCAAATATGTAATTTAAAGCCAAGTTTGGGAAAGGGAGATATGAGACAGGAAGTCATAACTATACAGCAGAATACGTTATACGGAGATTTCCCGCCTAAAATACTAGAAGTGGTGGATAAACCGTTACCATCACCAACTTCAGGAGTTGTATTACCTCAGTCTGTAGTTCCAGAATATATAATTGTTCATCAAGGTGGTCCCAATGATCCATCAGCTCCAAACTATAAAGTACCATTTAAAGACTATATTAAAAATGTTGCTTCATGTGAAATATATTCGACCTGGACAAATTCAGCACTAAGAGCAAATATTTATTGTATAATATCTTTTGTATTAAATAGAATTTTTACTGAATGGTACAGAGGGAAGGGGAAGAACTTCGATATTACAAGCTCTACAGCTTACGACCAAGCATTTAATTATGGTAGAAACATCTATGATAACATAAGTAAAATTGTAGATGAGATTTTTTCTACCTATGTAAGGAGAATTGGAAAGAAACAACCACTATTTACGCAATACTGTGATGGAAAGAATGTTACTTGTCCAACATGGTTAAGCCAATGGGGAAGTCAGCAATTAGGAAGTCAAGGCATGAGACCATATGATATATTGACTCATTACTATGGAACCGATATTGAATTAGTTATAGCTAAAAAAGTTTCTGGAAGTCCAATTCCATATCCAGGAGAAGAGTTGATTATTGGATTATCTAGTCTATCAGTAAGGTCAATTCAAGGTCAATTAAATATTATATCAAGATATTATCCATCAATACCTAGAGTTGAGGAAAACGGAATATATGGACTAATGACGGAAAAGGCAGTAAAAATATTTCAGCATATATTTACATTACCTCAAACAGGCATAGTTGACTATGCAACTTGGTATAAGATATCAGATGTTTTTGTTGGAGTAACAAGATTTGCAGAACTTACTACTACTACTACTACTACTACTACTACTACTACTACTGAATCAAGCAGATTGTGGAGAAGAAGAGAATTTATACCCCCAATTATAGAGGGATTAGATGATAAAAGGAAAATTCCAAAGTTTTATTATTAGATAGATTAAAAAAATAGTAGTTCAATTAAAATAATAGTAATGAGCATAAAGAGAGAAGGTTTGAAATATTTTATCCAAACATTTTTTTGTTAATATAATAATAGACTTTAGAGATAAAAATATTTAAGAGGTAGTTATATTGAGTTATTTAAATAAAGATAAGGATATTACATCTGTAACTATAATCACGCTGGTAGATACGTATGATTTTTGCTCGAATGATTGGATTGAGTGTATATTATTCCATTAGTTGACGATGCATTTGAAGAAGTTAATACCGGAATTAATACAGTTTGCGATTGGAACAGAGAAGTATATAAAGAAAACTTTTAACCATAAATATCTATAAGTAACAAATACTGAATCTAATGAATATAGTAATTTGAGAAAAAATGCAAAGAGGAAAAGTATGGAGAGCACAAGTAATTTGAATTTACCGAATAGAACGGGTAGATTAAAAATTCAATGTTTTAGAGGAAATGATTATATTCCAATTGATGGAGCTAAGATAACTGTAAAGGGGACGGAAGAGGAAGCGAGTTTGGATACCATTAACTTAGTTACTGATTCAGTTGGATTAACACAAGAAATAGATTTAACAACCCCGCCATTAGAGTATTCATTGAATATATATAATGATAATATGCCTTATAGTTTATATGATATAACTGTTGAGAGAAATGGATTTAAACCAATATTAATAAGGGGATGTCAAGTGCTTCCTACACAAACTGCATATCAAATATGTAATTTGGAGCATAGTCTAGGAAGAGGAGATATGAGGCAGGAAATTATAAATGTACAGCCGAATACATTATATGGGAGTTTCCCTCCTAAGATACCTGAAGAAGTTGATAAACCATTACCACCTCCAACTTCAGGTGTTGTATTGCCTACGCCTGTAGTTCCAGAATATATCATCGTCCATCAAGGAGGACCAAATGATCCATCAGCGCCAAACTATAAAGTACCATTTAAAGATTATATTAAAAATGTTGCTTCATGCGAAATATATTCAACTTGGACAAGTTCAGCACTAAGAGCAAATGTTTTCTGTATTGTATCATTTACATTAAATAGAATTTTTACTGAATGGTATAGAGGTAAAGGAAAAAACTTTGATATTACAAGCTCTACAGCTTATGATCAGGCATTTAGTTATGGTAGAAATATTTATGATAATATAAGTCAAATTGTAGATGAAATTTTTTCTACCTATATAAGAAGAATTGGAAAGAAACAACCACTTTTTTCACAATATTGTGATGGAAAGAGTGTTACCTGCCCTGAATGGTTAAGCCAATGGGGAAGTCAGCAATTAGGAACTCAAGGCTTGGGATCATATGACATATTGACACATTACTATGGAGATAATATTGAATTAGTTACAGCCGAAAAGGTTTCTGGAAGTCCAATATCATATCCAGGAGAAGAATTAATCATTGGATCATCAGGTTCATCAGTAAGGGCAATTCAAGGTCAATTAAATAGAATTGCAAGAAATTATCCATTAATACCTAAAGTCGCTGAAGATGGAATATATGGACCAAAGACAGAAAAGGCAGTAAAAACATTTCAGCCAATATTCACATTGCCACAAACAGGCGTAGTTGATTATGCAACATGGTATAAGATATCAGATGTTTATGTTGGAGTAACTAAACTCGCAGAACTTAAAACTACTGAATCAAGTAGGGCTAAAGGAGGACGTGAATTTATACCACCAATTATACAAGGATTAGATGATAAAAAGAATATTCCAAAGTTTTATTATTAGATAGTTTTAAGAATAGTAGTTGAATTGAAGGCAATGT
>JAKBFR010000091.1 GCA_021837545.1 Bacillota bacterium
TTAGATGTAATTGGAGTTGGAAAGATAGAAGATATTTTCTGTGGCCAAGGAATTACAGAAGCAGTTCATACTAAAGATAATATGGACGGCGTAAACAAAACTTTAGAGTATATGAAACAAGATAATAAAGGATTAATATTCACTAATCTTGTTGACTTTGATATGAAGTGGGGACATCGTAATGATTTTAAAGCTTATGCAAAGGGGTTAGAAGAATTCGATGTAAGACTTAAAGAAATTATAGATGCAATGAGAGATAATGATATTTTATTTATAACAGCAGATCATGGTTGTGATCCTACAATGCCAGGAACAGATCATAGTAGAGAGCATGTTCCATTTTTAGCATATGGAAAGAAGTTAAAACAAAATGTTGATTTAGGAACTAGAAATTCATTTGCAGATATGGGGCAAACAATAGCAGAAATATTAGATGTAGAGAAGATACAAAATGGAGAAAGCTTCTTAAAGGCAATATTATAATTATAATATTGATCTAAAGATGTATGATTGGTATAACCGTATATATTCTGAAGAATATTACCATATTAGAATATAAAGGAACTTTAATGGAAGGGGAGAAATTTATGGATTATAAAGAACTTATAAAAGTAGCTTTAGACTATAGAAATAGAGCATATGTACCATATTCTGATTTTAAAGTAGGTACAGGAGTACTTTTTGAAAGCGGAAAAATATATGGTGGATGTAATATAGAAAATGCATCTTTTGGAGCTACAAATTGTGCTGAAAGAACTGGAATATTTAAAGGAATATCAGAAGGCGAAACAAAAATAAAAGCTATAGCTGTAGTTGGAAGTCTTGAAGAATATACCTTTCCTTGTGGAATTTGTCGTCAAGTAATTGCAGAATTCGGTGACGAAGATGTGAAAGTTATAATAGCTAAAAGTGAAGATGATTATATAGTAAAAGACATGAAAGATGTTCTACCAGGAGCATTTACAAAATCAGATTTAGGAAAATAAAATATAAATTGAGTTAAATTTGGAGGTAACAAAATGAGTATTCATATTAATGCACCAGAAGGTGCTATTGCAGAAAGCGTATTATTACCAGGAGATCCTTTAAGAGCTAAATTCATTGCAGAAACTTTTTTAGAAGATGCGGTTTGCTACAATGAAGTTAGAGGAATGTATGGATTTACAGGAACATATAAAGGTAAGAAAATTTCAGTTCAAGGAACAGGAATGGGTATACCATCAATATCAATATATACTAATGAACTAATTCAGAGCTATGGAGTTAAAAATCTTATAAGAGTTGGAACTTGTGGTGGATATAGCGAAAAAGTTAAGGTTAGAGACCTTATAATAGCAATGTCAGCGTCAACAGATTCAAACCTTAACTTGGTAAGATTTCAAGGAAGAACATTTGCACCAACAGCAAGTTTTGAATTATTAAAGCCTGCATATGATATAGCAGTTCAAAAAGGTTTTGAACCAAAGGTAGGAAGCATATATAGCTCAGACGTATTTTACGGCGATGATAATGAAGACTGGAAGAAATGGGCTAAGTTTGGTTGCTTAGGCGTAGAAATGGAAGCAGCAGCATTATATACGATTGCAGCTAAATTTGGGGCTAATGCCTTGGCGTTACTTACAGTAAGTGATCACTTTGTAACAGGAGAAGTTACAAGTGCAGAAGAAAGACAAACAACATTCACTAATATGATGGAAGTTGCACTTGATACAATAGCTACTTTATAAAGGGCAAAAGCTGATAAAAAAAGCTGAGGATTAAGTTCCTTGGCTCTTTTTTGATAAAATAAATTTTGAAATAGGAAAGTTTAAAATTCAAAAGGAGGAGTAATTGAGTTATGAATATACAAATATTTGGAACTAAAAAATGTTTTGATACTAAAAAGGCAGAGCGCTTTTTTAAGGAAAGAAAAGTAGAGTTTCAATTTATTGATCTAAATGAGAAACCAATGAGTAAAGGTGAACTTAATAGTGTACTGCGCTCAGTAAGTATTAATGATTTAATAAATGATAAATGTAAGGATTACACAAAATTAAATTTTAATAACATTAGAAGTGCTGAAATAAAAGCTGAACTATTATTAAAAAATCAAAAAGTTATGAATACTCCCATAGTAAGAAATGGAAAGGAAGCAACAGTTGGATATAACTTAGAAGTGTGGAATAAATGGATAGAAAATAATTAAGATAGGC
Source organism: Bacillota bacterium (assembly GCA_021837545.1). The sequence goes on from JAKBFR010000091.1 coordinate 2,193, forward strand.
ATATGTACAGGTTAAATGTACTAAAAGTCTCTAAAAAAAGTTATGTATAATACATAACCTTTTTTAGAATACTAAGTTTGAGATTATTTTAGGTATATGAAAGAAAATATATTATAATTTTAACTTGTTATTTTCTGAATATACATTAGAAAGGAATGATGTATTTATGGCAAAAGCAGGAATGAGAAGACCAGATCCAAGTGATCCACATGGTACAGAAAGTAATCATAAAACAAATTATAAAAAAAATGATTTTAACCAAGTTCCAACAGAGATACAAGGGAAAGCTAAAGCAGGAAATACAAAAGCATCATCTATACAGTAAGAATAGAATTAAATATGGATTATTTATTAGGGCTAGAAATGGGGCTGTTGCACAATGAATAAAAATTCATTATGCACAGTCCCTTTTGCATAATAAATATGAAATAACAGATCTTTTATACAAATATCTTAATAAACAACCGTTTTGCAATATTCCCATTTTAATATTATGATGATGTTAATGTTGAAAATATTAAGTATCTAATAAAGATTTAAATATACATGGTACAATGTAATTTTTATATGAAAAATATCTTTAATATTTCTTGAAAAACATATTTATTAAAAGTGACAGAATTATTGTATTAAGATTGGAAAGAATAAAAACTTATTTTGACAAAAATAAAGAAATATAGAATAATGTAGATAAATAAGTATATTTTTATATAAGTACGAATTTCAAAAAATTAAAATGCTGAATTTATTTTAATTATTAATATAATATACTGTTTAAAGAATAAAAATTATGGGTGTAGTAGGTGAAAGTTTTATGGGAAAAGAAACCACGGTAGTAAACTTTAATCAATTAAAAGAAGGAATGAGAGTAGCTAATAACGTAGAACAAAATGGTACAATACTATTAAAAAAAGATATTTTAATAACTAAGCAAATAATAAAAAAGATGCAAACGTTATTTTTTATCGGAAGTGTAGAAGTATATGATAGAAACATAGAAGAAAAACAAGTCGGCATAGAATTTAAGAAAAAAGAGCAGTTTAATAAAGTTGAAGAAGAATTTAAGGAATTATCATTAAATTTGAAGAAAACCTTTAGACAACTAGTAAATGAAAATGGGATAGCTATGAATGAAATTAGAGAGTTTGCACAAAAAATTCAAAATGAACTTGCTTTAAAGAATATAGTTATAAAAAATATAGTGTTATATGGTAGCGGTTCAGATGTTATATATAGACATGGAGTAAATGTCGCAGCATTAAGTTCTCTTTTAGGAAGTTGGATTGGAATCGAAAAATCAAAGTTGAATTTGCTTGTATATTCGGCGATTCTCCATGATTTTGGAAAAACAAAAATAGATAATAGAGAATTACTAGAAAAAGAATCACTTTTAACCCAGAATGAATTTAGTGTAATAAAAAAACACCCTACATTGGGATATAAAATTGTTAAAGAAATTGCATTTTTAGATAAATCAGTTAGTTATGGAGTACTGATGCATCACGAAAGATTAGATGGGTCAGGGTACCCACTAGGATTAAAAGGAGAATCTATACATCCTTTTGCTAAAATAATTGCGATAGCAGATGTATTTGATGCAATTAATTCAGAGCGAGGATATAGAAGGAAAAAATTACCGTTCGAAGCATTACAAATAGTTAAAAATGAAAGCTTAGGAAAATTGGATTATGAATATGTAAAAATATTTTTAGAGCATATAGTAAGTTATTATACAGGAGAAGAGGTTTTACTAAATACGAATGAGAAGTGTAAGATAATACAAATGAATTTAAATAATTTGGAAAAACCATTAATATTAAAAGATGGAGAATTTATTGATTTGGAAAAAGAAAAAGATTTATATATTAAAGAAATGCTATTGTAAAGTTCATAAATAATGAAAAAATGATCAAAAAATTGTGGATGAGAATAATGAATTTGCAAGTGTCCAAAAATTAAAAACAGATATGATAATTATGAAGACATTATAAAAAATGGAAAATTTTAAATGTAAAAAAATAGTAATAACATATATTTAAGAAAAAATAAGAATACATACATATAAAAACTAATGTTAAATTAAATAATAGAGAAGTTATCTTAGAATTAATGGATTTTAAGATAATTTTTTTATTTTCAAGAAACTAATTTTTAAACAGTTTTATTATAAATAATTTTCTTATATTTGTTTATGAAGGTAGAGAATTAATTTGAAATTATATATAATTTTAAATTATAATTGATTTAAAGAAAATAATTGATATCTATAATATATTATGTATATCAATGGTTGGAGGAGAAAGAGGAGATATTTATGAATAAAGATAATATGGTTCCAAAAGTATTTTCGGAACTGAATTTTGATATACAAGAGATAAAAAAATATATTTCTCAAGACAATTATGAAAAAGAAATGCTAAATAAGGTTGAACCTTATTTAAACAAACAATTAAAAAATGGTTATATAATAGGTGCAAAAAAATTAAAACTTTATTATGAAAAATTTATTATTAAAAATGCAAAAGCTAATATAGTTATTTGTCATGGAATGGGAGAATTTACTGAAAAATATTATGAGTTGATTTATTATTTTATGAAAGAAGGATATTCTGTTTTTATTATTGAACACAGGGGTCATGGACGTTCTCAAAGGATTGGAATAGATGATTCTCAAATAAATGTTGAAAAATTTAATTATTATATTGAAGATTTTAAGAAATTTATAGATGAAATTGTTATTCCTGATAGTAATAATAAAAATTTATTATTATTTGCACATTCTATGGGAGGAGGAATTGGAACTATTTTTTTAGAGGAATATACCAATTATTTTAAAGCTGCTGTATTAAGTTCACCAATGCATGAAATAAATACAGGTAAAACACCAAAGATTTTAGCAAGTATTATTTCTAATGGAATGAAACTATGTGGAAAGGGTATAATGTATCTTCCAGGACAAAAACCATATACAGGAGAAAAAATTTTTCCTAGTAGAACTACTAGTTGTGAAGAAAGATATGAATATATATATGAGAAGATTAAAAATAATAATGAATATCATAGTGGGGGGTCCTCTGCTATATGGTATATTGAAAGCTCAAAAGCGACTAGAAAACTTGTGAAAAAAGAAAATGCTTCAAAAGTAAAAATACCAATATTATTATTTCAAGCGGAATATGATACTCATGTTATTGCAAAAGGACAAAATAAGTTTGCATCATATGCTAAAAGTTGTAAGATAATTCATGTAAAGGGAGCTAAGCACGAAGCTTACTTTGAGAAGGATGAAATATCATTTGATTTTCTTGATAAGGTAATTTTATTTTATGAAAATAATCTGAAATAATAATGCACAATGCATTGTACATTTTGGAACTAATAGATACTTAAAGTTAATTGTAGACACCACTGAAATGAAGGTCATGTATTTGTTCGAATTACTGAGAATTTAGCAGTGAAAAAAATTAATATTGATAATATTTTTAAATATTTAGTAAAATATTTTATTCCGTAATAAGGTATTATTACTTGCAGTAAAAATATAAAAATACTTGCTTAAATATATGTTACTTCAAATTTATGCTAATCAAAGAAAGGGAAGCATGCTTTCGTACAAATCTTTAGTAACTGCAACAAAAGCATAATTCCCCTTTTGATTTATTAGTAATACATTTAAGTTTTTTACATCAATACAATTATTTTCATTGTAATACATGTATGAAAAATATTATCTTAGAAATTGATTAAGTATGTCTTTAGTAGATGGTTTAGAGGCATCGATAATATCTTTATATTCTTTTAATTTTTTATTTTCCGCTGTTGTTAGTTTTTCATTAGATTTTTTCTTTTCCATTAAACATTTGAAGTCTTCATATTTTTCATTTCCAAGTTTTGCTTTAATAATACAATCTATGAGTGAATGTAGAGTTTTCTCTTGCTCCGGTGAAAGTTCTTGATTTTTATCTTTACATTTTCTTAATTCTACTAAGTCCCTTTTTTGATCTGATGAAAGATATTTCAAATTTTCTTCACTAAATACATTAAAACCTTTATGTTTATCTTTTTCACCTTTCTCCATATTATCATTATGAGCATAAAAAGTTGAGGCCATTAAATTATTACTAGAATAATAATTTGTATCAGCCATTATTGTTTTGGAAATGGTTGAAAGGCAACCAACCAAAACTAAAGAAGTTATTATATATTTTATCGTTTTTTTATTCATTTTCATACCTCCCTATATATATAATTTCAATAATTAGTATGTGACAAAAATAAAAAAAATATTATTTTTTTTATTTAATTATTTTAATAATTATTAATATTGATAAATGTATTGAGGTTATTATATATAAATGATTTTATGGTAAATAAAATATATAAATTCATAATATGCATTTTAAAGTATTTAAAACTCTTATATAATTATAGGATGAATATATAAGAGTTTTAGAAAGTAATTTCAAATATGAGATAGGCAGTAATAAGATTAATGGTGCATAAGCTAACAATAAGGTTATATTTGAAAAGTTTAAATTTATAGACAGACATTGAATAGTTAAAGGGAAATTATGGAATGATAATGATATAATGTATATATAACATAAGGGGAGAAATTTATAAGGATTTATGTCATATGCCTTATTTATAGCAAAGTGTTTAATAGAACTAACAAAGGGGTAATAATATAATGAATTTATTAGATAATGATTATAATAATTATATTGGCAAGCTAGGAATGGAATATTCTAAAGATAGTACCAAATTTGTGTTGTGGGCACCTAATGCAAATAATGCAAGATTAGCTTTATTCGGAAAAGATGAGAAGAACTATACAAATGCTCCAGAAGAAATATTAGATATGAATAGGGGCTTGCAAGGAACTTGGAATTTAGAAGTTAAGAAAGATTTGAAGGGTGAATTTTATAATTATTTAGTCACTAATAGTGGAAATGAAAGAGAAGTAACAGATCCTTATGCTAAAGCACTCGGTGTTAATGGAAATAGAGGTATGGTAGTTAATCTTATAGAAACTGATCCTATAGATTTTAATAAAGATGAAAGACCAGAATTAATTAGTGCTGCGGGAGCTATAATATATGAAGTTCATGTAAGAGATTTCTCAATAAATGAAAATTCAGGAGTGAGGTTGGAGAGAAGAGGAAAATTTGTTGCGTTTTGTGAACATGGAACTAGTATTCCAGGGCAATATACCAAAACTGGTATTGATTATTTAAATTATTTAGGAGTAACACATGTTCATTTACTTCCTTCATTTGACTATGAGACTGTTGACGAAAGTAGACCTGATATGCCACAATATAATTGGGGATATGATCCTAAAAATTATTTTTCACCTGAAGGGTCTTACTCAACCAATCCTTTTAGTGGAGAAAAAAGAATTAATGAATTTAAGGAAATGGTTAAAAGCCTTCATAAAGCAGGTATACGAGTTGTTATGGATATGGTTTATAATCATACATATAAAACTTATGATTCAAATCTCAACTTAGCAGTACCTGGATATTATTATCGACAAGACTTTAATGGTAATTTTTCAAATGGTTCAGGATGTGGTAATGAATTAGCTTCAGAAAGATATATGGTAAGAAAGCTTATTGTTGATTCAGTAATTTATTGGGCTAAAGAATATCATGTAGATGGATTTAGATTTGATTTGATGGGACTTCATGATATTGAAACTATAAAACAAATTAGAATAGAATTAGATAAAATTGATACGTCTATACTTGTGTATGGTGAAGGATGGGCCGGTGGATGGACACCACTTCGGGGAGAAGATTCAGCAATAAAAGAAAATATAGTGAAATTTGATAAAATGCAAATTGCAGCATTTAGTGATGATACTAGAGATTCTGTTAAAGGACATGTATTTAATATAAAGGAAAGAGGCTATGTGAATGGTAGGACAGGTCTTGAAGAAAGTATTAAATTTTGCATAGTTGGAGCTATTGGAAAAGAAGGTATTAATTATGATAAAGTATTATATTCACGCTGGGCATGGGCAAATGAACCGTATCAATGCATAAATTATATTTCGGCACATGATAATTATACATTATGGGATAAGTTATATATGTCAAATGAAGATTCATCTCTAGAAAAGCGTAAGAATATGAATAAATTAGCAGCGGCTTTAGTTCTAACATCTCAAGGAATACCATTTTTTCAAGCTGGAGAAGAATTTTTAAGAACTAAAAAAAATGATGATGGAAGTTTTAATCATGATAGTTATAATGCTCCAGATAGAGTGAATAATTTGGAATGGAGCAGAGCTCATGAATATAAAGATATAGTTAATTATTATAGAGGACTAATTAAATTAAGAAAAAAATACAAAGCTTTTAGAATGAATTCAAGTGAAGAAATTAAAAAAAACTTGACATTCTTAGAGTATGGAGAAAGTTTTTACAAACAAAACGTTGTTGCATATAAAATAGAAGATAACAGTGGAAAGAATTTATGTAATACTATAGTAGTAATATTAAATCCAAATGATGAAGAAGCATTCATAGACTTAAGACAATGTGGCTGGAGTGTTCTTGTTAATAAGGAAAGAGCTGGAGTAGATGAAATTTATGCTATAGCAGGTAATAATATAACTGTTCCTTCAAAGTGTGCATATGTTTTAATTAAAAAATGATTTTGATGGAAGGTTTTTGGTGATATAAATGGAAAAAGAAAAATATTTAGTGTTTTTAAATGATATTAATAAAGATAAACCAAATGAATTTAAAAAAATAAATATGAAAGAATGCCCCTTTTGTAATAGAAAGGGACTTACAGATATTCTTGATGAAGAGGGACCATTTGTATTACTTAAAAATAAGTATCCAACAATAAAAGATACCTATCAATTGGTTCTCATAGAAACATATAGTTGCGATAATGATATGGGACAATATTCTTCAGAATATATGGAAGACTTAATGAGATTTGGTATTAAACATTGGTTAAAGATAGAAGAAAGTGGAGAGTATAAGTCAGTTCTATTTTATAAAAATCATGGACCAAATTCTGGAGGGAGTTTAAAGCATCCTCACATGCAAATTGTAGGTCTCGATGATATTGATTATAAATTAAAAATAAAAGATGAGTATTTTGAAGGCATAGAAATTCATAAAAGTGATAATTGCTTAGTGAATTTATCTCATAGGCCATTTAATGGATTTACTGAATTTAATATAATTATAAATGATGATTTAAATGTAATTAATGAACTTGCATATAATCTTAGAATAGTAGTTCATTATCTTCTAAATAATTATTTTGTAAAGTGTGATAGTTTTAACATATTCTTTTATCATATGAAGGAAAAAATTGTATGTAAGGTTATGCCAAGATTCAATAGTTCACCATTGCTCCTTGGATATGGAATAAAGCAAATATCAAGTTGTGAAAGAGAAATAGCAGATAAATTAAAATCAATGTATTTTCAATAGTATATGATTGTGCACCAGAACTTGAGGTTTATCCTGAAGGCGATTTATACTCAAACGATTATAAATGTGAGATTTGGATTCCTATTAAGAAGTAAAATGGATGGATGCCCTGGTACTACCCTATATAGTTAATCAACCCCAAAAGGCAGCAATGCCTTTTTTATTTTTCTTAAGA
>JAKBFR010000009.1 GCA_021837545.1 Bacillota bacterium
ATAGTGATGTTATAGCAGGACTAGTTGTAACTAAAACAAAAGAACTTGGAGATAGAGTTTATCAAATACAGAATACCTTTGGAGCTGTACTTGGACCACAAGATTCATGGCTTTTGGTTAGAGGAATTAAAACTCTAAAAGTTAGATTAGATGCACTACAAAAAAGTGCTAAAAAGCTAGCTGAATGGCTTGAATCAAGAGAAGAAGTAGAGAAAGTTTATTATCTTGGACTACAATCAATGGAAGGAAGAGATGTACATTTAGAACAAGCGGATGGTGCAGGTGCAGTTTTATCTTTTAAGTTTAAGACGTTAGAAAGAACTACAATTTTCTTAAACAATGTAAAAAATGTAGCTGTAGCAGTAAGTTTAGGTAGCGTTGAAACTATAGTTTCATATCCCGCTAAAATGAGCCATGCATCAATTCCAAAAGAAGAAAGAGAAGAACTTGGAATTACAGATACATTAATAAGAGTATCGGTAGGACTTGAAGATATAGAGGATTTGATAGAATCATTTAAAGAAGCAATTGAAATATAAGGTATTCAGGCTATTATTTTTGAATATACATTAATTGAAAAATCAGAGAAAGTTAGTCAAGATATATCAACTTTCTCTGATTTTTTGTTAAACTTAAATTTTAGGTGTAAAAAAACAACTATTTAATATACTGACATATTGAATAGTTATTTTTTATATAATTTAATTTAATTTTTTTAATATTATTATTAAATTTGAGATAGAATCATTTAACATAACTACTTCATCATCAGAAAGAGGAGATATCTTTTCTACAAATGAATTACAAATCGCAATTCTAAAAGAATCTAATCGTTTGAAAGCTTTATCAGTTAATTCTACTCTGAGAATCCTTCTATCACGAGAATCAGGATATCTATTGACCAATCCATAGTTAATTAAATTATCTATAATAGGCGTCATGTTAGATTTTGATATTCCTAAATTATCTGCTATTTGTGAAATAGGAGATGAATTAAATTTTACAAGGTAAAAAATAACTCTAACATGAGATGGAGGAATAGAAAAGTCTGGGACACAATCCTCTTCACAATTTACAGAAGAGTGAAAATTTTTAGTTATATCATTTTCCTTAAGTATATTATTCTGAATAAGCCATAAAAAGTTTACTAAGGAATCTGCAACTTTAAATAAATCATCTTTATCCATAATAAAACAATCCTTCCTACGATAAAATGGTATCTGAATAAAGTATAAACTATTAACAATTTGAAAACAAGAAGAAAGTTATTGACTTATAATAGTTATAAAAATATAATCAATAATATGAATAGAATATATTAGCATATTATCTAAATACTAATTAATAAATTTAAATTAAGTTTTAGTTAAGTAAAAAATAATGGTAGAAAGAATCTATAAAATTTCAGGGGGACGAAAAATGAAAAAAGTAAAAAAAATAGTTATATATGCGGTTGTTGTCATAGCTGTGATAGGTGCAATTGTAGTGGCTAAAAATAAGTTCTTTTCTGCAAAGAAAACTACTAATGCTGTAGTCGAAGTTACTAAAACAGCAGTTGAAGTGCAAGTTGCTAAAACTACAGAAAAAAATTCTGGTGATACATATAAAGCCACTTTAGAAGCATATCAACAGGGGGTTGTAACTAGTAAGTTATCAGCAAAGGTTGTTTCGGTATCATTTGAAAATGGACAATATGTAAATGCAGGAGATGTATTAGTCACACTAGATGACCAAGATACTAGAAATAGTTTAAAAACTGCACAAGCTCAATTGCAAATAAATGAACAGCAGCTAAATTCGTCACAAGTGTCCATGGAAAAACTTAAAAATAATTTGGACGATGCAAAACGTACATATGATAGACAAAAGACTCTTTTCGAATCACAGGCTATATCTAAAAGTGATTTTGAAGCTGCTGAGAAAACATTAAATAATGCACAAGCAGATTATGATTCGGGAAATGCAACTATTGAAACATCAAAAGCAAATATAGAAGCTCAAAAAATAAGCATATCAAATTTGCAAGATACTTTAAATAATGCAGTTCTTAAGGCTCCTATAAGTGGTGTAATAAGTGATAAAAGTGTAAATATAGGACAAATGGCAGCCGCAGGTACAGTGCTTGGAAAAATTAATGATATATCATCGGTATATGCAAGAATACAAGTACCACAAGAAAAAATAAATGGCATAACTATGGGACAAGCTGCAACAATTACTGTAGATGGAAGTGATAAAACATACAATGGTACTATTCAAGCTATGGATTCTGCAGCAAATACTACAACAAGAGTGTTTGATTGTAAAATAAAAATAGATAATAGTGATAAATCATTATTACCTGGTATCTTTGTAAAGGGACAGCTTATTAATGAGCAAAAGACTGAAATTATCACTGTTCCAATTAACGCCTTAGTCGGAAATGAAGGTGATTATTCAGTTTTCATAAATGATAATGGAACAGCTAAAAAGCAAAAGGTCACAATTGGAGAAACTAATGATAATAACGTTGAAATATCATCTGGTATTAAAGATGGAGATCAAGTAATTTGTACAAATACAAGTACTCTTCAAGACGGTAATGGAGTAGATGCAACTATAAAGGAAAACAGTAGCTCAAATAACTCAGATTCTAAACAAGATGGCATTGCAGATGATACAACAACTAAATAGGAGGGATAACAAATGAATATAGCAAATATTAGTATTAAAAGACCCGTATTTATATCAGTTATAATGATTGTCCTTACTATTTTAGGTTTTGTATCTTATAAAGGATTAGCGCTTAATGATATGCCAAATGTTGATATGCCTTATGTGTCTGTTTCAGTTACAGAAAATGGAGCAACACCAGAAAATATTGAAAGTAAGATAACAAAACAGATAGAAGATGCAGCACAGCAAATTTCTGGAGTTCAGAATATAACTTCTAATGTAAGTTCAGGTATGTCACAAACTACTATAGAATTCGATTTGAGTATAAACGGTGAAACTGCAGCACAGCAAGTTAGAGATAAAATTTCAAGTATTCGGGGAAAACTACCAACTGATGCTGATGATCCGATAATTTCTAAGTTTGATATGTCAGCGACATCAATTATATCTATAGCTGTTTATGGTTCAAGTGACAATCAAGAAATGGCAGATTTTGTAGATAACACTTTAAAACCAAAGTTATATGCAGTATCTGGCGTTGGAGCAATAAATGTATCTGGTGAGGATACAAGAGAAATTCATATAAAACTAGATAATAACAAATTATTACAATATGGCCTTACATCAGGCACTGTAATAAATAGTATTAAAAGTGATAATATTGATCAATCCACTGGTACAGTTACGGATGGAGATAATCAGATATCTATTACAACAACTAGCAAAATACAAAAAGTAGAAGATTTTAAGAATGTTTTGGTATCTAATAAAAATGGTACGGAAATTAGAGTAAAAGACATTGCAACAGTTGAAGATGGAATTGTTAATAGAACAAGCCAAGCTTATTATCAAGGCAATCCAGCAATTGGTATTGATATAGTTAAGCAATCTGGTTCTAATACAGTAGAAGTTGCAAAGGACGCTAAAGCAGCACTAGAACAAGTTAAAGCTTCATTACCTAAGGGAATGCATGCTGATATTGTTAGTGATAATTCAACATCAATAAAAGATACAGTAGATGATGTTATGAATACTATTATAGAAGGATGTATATTAGCAGTCATTATTGTATTCTTGTTCTTAAATGAATGGGAAAGTACCCTTATAAGTGCATTATCTCTTCCGATTTCTATAATAACTACTTTTGTTTGTATGAAAGAGATGAACTTTACATTAAACACAATGTCTTTAATGGCATTATCACTAGCAGTAGGACTTTTAATTGATGATGCTATAGTTGTTATAGAAAATATTGTACGGCATCTCCATATGGGTAAACGCCCAATTGAAGCAGCTAGGGATGCTACCTCAGAAATTGGATTTGCAGTAATAGCAACAACTTTGGCTGTTATTTCCGTGTTCTTACCTATGGCCATGATAAATGGAATACTTGGAAAATTCTTTATTGAATTTGCACTTACAATTGTTTTTAGTATGGCAGTTTCATTGTTTGTATCATTTACCCTTGTACCAATGATGTCATCTAGAATGCTAAAGGCAGGAAAAAAAGAAAGTAAAACATTTATTGGTAAGTTCTTTAGTGGATTTAATAATAAGTTTGATACTTTGGCAGAGAAATATTCACATCTATTAGCGTTTCTTCTTCATAAGAGGTTAATAGTTTTGACTGCTTGCGGAGTTATGTTTGCAGCAAGTCTTTTCCTTATTTCGTCGCTAGGTTTCGTTATGATACCTATAACTGATAAAGGGCAGGTAACTGTAAGTGCTAATTTTGATTCAGGGATAACCTTAGATGCTGCGAGTCGAGAAACTAAGCAGCTTGAAGAGATTATTAAAAAGAATCCAGAAGTTCAATATATGTATTCAACTGTTACAAATAGTAAGGCATCAGTTAATATTACATTAGTGGATAAGAAACAGCGTAAGGATAGTGCGAGAGATATGGCTCAAAAGCTTGGGGCTGATTTAAAGGGCCTTCCTGGAATGGATATTGCAGTATCAGCTGCATCTATGGGCGGCGGTGGAGGAGGATCTTCCAAGGATGTAACTTATGACCTTGTTGGAAGTGATAGAGCAACGGTTCAAGCATTTGCAGAGAAAATGAAAGCAGAAATGTCTAAAGATCCACAAGCAAGTCAGGTAGGTCTTAATACAAACGCAGGTAAACCAGAAGCAAAGATGACTGTAGATCGTGATAAAGCAGCAGATTTAGGCGTTAACAGTGCGGATGTTGCTAGTACTTTAGCTACATTATTTAATGGTTCAACTGTAACTAAATATGATGGCGGAACAGATAGATATGATGTTAAAGTATTATTACAGGATGACCAACGTAAAAATCTTAATAATCTTGATGGAATTTATGTTTCAGGTTCAAATAATGCTTTAATTCCTATAACTGAAGTAACAAAAAAAGTTGTTGGAACAACATCATCAACATTACATAGATACAATAAGCAGGCACAAGTTGAACTTTCGTGTAATGTTAAAGGTTTAGCAACAGGTACTTTCCAAAATACTTATCTGGCTAAGATAAAAAGTGAAATGCCACCAGGAGTTTCATTATCTATTGGAGGATCAAGTGGAAGTATGCAGAAGAGTATGATGAGTTTGATTCAAAATGCAATTTTATCAATTCTTTTATTATATTTAGTTATGGCAGCTCAATTTGAAAGCTTTGTTGAACCTATAGCTATAATGTTTGCTTTACCGCTTGCACTAATTGGAGCAATAATAGGATTATTTGTTGGTGGAAGTCAATTAAGTATGATGGCAGCAATAGGTATTATAATGCTTATGGGACTGGTTGCTAAAAATGGTATCCTACTGGTTGATGCCGCAAAAGAAAGAATAAAGGAAGGAATGCCGAGAAATCAAGCGTTGGTAGAAGCTGGACTTGTAAGATTACGTCCAATAATCATGACTACTTTAGCTATGATATTTGGTATGATTCCTACAGCATTAGCTACAGGCGCAGGTACTGAAATGCGTAAGCCAATGGCTCAAGCAGTAATTGGAGGATTAATCACTTCAACAATATTAACATTGTTTGTGGTACCAATTGTGTATACATTGCTTGATGGTTTAAAAAGGAGAATTGGAAAAATGCTTCATAGGAAAAAGTCATCAAAAATTGATGAAGAATCAAATTTAAACTTATAGATAGTGTGGAATTTTTAAAGAGACTATGTTAGAATTTAACTTAATTAGATTTGATTTTAGATATAGTCCCTTTAAGGATTGAGATAAATGTATTATTATAGAAGACAAAATTCAGCAAAGAGGAGAATATACATGAGAAAGAATATAAATAAATTAGTTGCAGTTGCAATCGGAATAAGCATTATGGGAGGAAGTATTGTACCAGCATTTGCAGCAGATACTACTACTCAAAATACTAGTATAGTTACAACAAGTACACAAGCAAATACGAAGTCGGTTCTTACATTAAATGATGCTATAGATGCTGGTATAAATGGTAATGATAAAATAAATTTACAGATAAAAAAGGTTAATCTTGAGAAGGACAAGCTTGATATTCAAGATGATATTGATGACAGTGGATACGCATATGACAGTCAGGACGTAAAAGTAAAGCAAGAAGAGCAAAATAAAGATTTTCTTGAAGATCAGGTTTCACAAGATATTACTAATCTATATAATGATTTAGTAGCACAAGGGAACGATTTAAATAAGTTAAAAAAACAAATTGAAATAAAAACTAAAGAAATTAATGATGCTAAGTTAAAGCAAAGTTTAGGATTAATAACTTCAATAGATAAGAAAAATGCAGATATTGAACTTCAGACGTTAAAGGACAATGAAACAAAAGCAGAAAATAAATTAAAAAATAGTCAAGATTATTTTAAAGTATTAACAGACAAGGATTTAAATAATTACGTTTTAGAGCAGGATGCTGACTATGAAGTGTTTAGAATAACTGGATCTGTAGATAGTTATTTAGATAATATAGTTAACAAATATTGTGAATATGATAAAGAGAGTAGTGATCTTTTAAAGGATTATATAAAAGATAATAAGGATAATTACAGCAGTTTCACAGTAGGAGAAGCACCAAAACTGTCTGATTATGCTGATATAAAAACAACTGATGGTTTAGATGTAATTAAATCAGCTCAAGATCAGTATGCTGCTGCGTTAACTAATTATAATAGTGGAATTGCAAATTATAAGACATTTTTAGAAACAAAATATAATTCAAGTGCTGCATCAGTAGGAGTAGAAGAAAAGAAAAAAAGTTATAAGAAAATATTAAATGAAAGTTATACAAGCCTTCTCGATTTAGAAAATAAAATTAATGTAATAAAGAGTAATATTGAAGTTAATAATAAACAACTAAGTATTGCAAAATTAAAATTAGATATGGGATTATTAACAAAAACTCAATATAATAGTCAAATTTTAGCTAGTGAAGATTTAGAAACTAGCTTAAGGTCTTTAATTGATAGTTACAATAAACTAAAAAACAATATCCAAAAACCATGGTTAATTAATAATTAAGTTCTAATTATCAACTAATCGTTAAGTAAATATTGAATTTAATTAAATGCAGTTAACAATTGAAAATAGCAATTGTTAACTGCATTTCTGTTGTTTTTAAAGTTGTTAAAACAAAGAAAGATAATAATATATATTAGGAATTTTAAATTTGTCATTGAAAACGTAACACAAATTTGAAGTTGTTTAAGTTGAAAAGGTATTCATCATGAGATAGTATAATAAATGAAAGAACTAATATTAATTATAAAAATTTAAATAGGAGGTTTTATTATGGAAAATAACAAATCGTCTCTTAAAGGAAAAGTACAGAGGTTAGGTAGTTTTTTAAGTGGAATGGTATTACCTAACATTGGAGCATTTATCGCTTGGGGTTTAATAACAGCTTTATTCATCCCAACAGGATGGGTGCCAAATGAATATTTTGCTAAATTAGTAGGTCCAATGATAAATTTCTTGTTACCATTACTTATTGGATATACTGGTGGTAAAATGGTATATGGTCACAGAGGGGGAGTAGTTGGTGCAATAGCAACATCAGGAGTTGTAATCGGTGCTTCTATCCCTATGTTCTTAGGAGCAATGATAATGGGACCATTTGGTGGATACGTAATTAAAAAAGTAGACCAATTCTTCGAAGGTAAAGTTCCAACAGGTTTTGAAATGTTAGTTAATAACTTTTCAGCAGGTATTTTTGGAGGACTTGTATCACTTTTAGCTTATACATGTATTGAACCAGTAGTTACTGCTTTTTCAAATACAATGGGAAGCTTAGCAACAATAGTTACAAACATGGGTCTTTTACCGTTAATAGCTATATTCGTTGAACCAGCAAAGATATTATTTTTAAATAATGCAATTAATCATGGAATATTATCTCCACTTGGAATACAACAAGCAGGTGAGGTAGGTAAATCAATATTCTTCTTACTTGAAGCAAATCCAGGTCCAGGTCTTGGTATACTTTTAGCTTATACTTTTTATGGAAAAGGAAATGCAAAACAATCAGCTCCAGGAGCTATAATAATTCATTTCCTTGGAGGAATACACGAAATATATTTCCCATATATACTAATGAAACCATTATTACTATTAGCAGTAATTGCAGGTGGAATATGTGCAGATTTAACATTTGTATTAACTAAAGCTGGACTTGCAGCACCAGCTTCACCAGGAAGTATATTTGCAGTAATGGCTATGACACCAAAAGGCGGATTCGTTTCTGTTTTAGCAGGTGTTATCGTAGGAGCTGCTGTATCATTCCTAGTTGGATCAATAATTCTTAAATCTTCAAAAAATGATGAAGAAACAGAAAGTTTTGATGAGGCTCAAGCTAAGATTAAAGATATGAAAGTAGAAAGCAAAGGTGGGCAAACTCCACAATCTCAAGTATCAAAGATTGATATTAAATCAATAGTTTTTGCTTGTGATGCAGGTATGGGATCTTCTGCAATGGGAGAATCTATTCTTAAAAAAGCTTTAAAGGATGCTGGAATCAGTGATATTACAGTTAAGCATTCATCAGTTGATAGTATTCCAGAGGGTACTGATGTAGTATTTACTCAAGAAAACTTATACGAAAGAGCAAGAAATACAGCGGGTAAAGCTGATATAATTACAGTTAAAAACTTTTTAGATCGTTCAAAGTATGATGAATTTATAAACACATTAAAATAATAAATAAATTAGGTTGAAAATAAACTGAAAAGCCTTGGGAATAAAGGATGACTAATTTAGTTATCCTTTATTTTTTTAAGTAACAGAGATTTAGAAAAATTAAATATATGATTATAATATTTATTTTATTTAATATATAAGTTAAAAGATTAACAAATAAAAATAATTCCTTAATAAGTGATTAAGGAGTATAAGTAAAGAAAAAATCTAAAAATGATTTTTAAATAATTGACAATATAGTAACGTACAATTAAGTTGACATATAGTATTTTTAAAAAGTATAACTGTTTCAAAATATGTAAAATGACATGAATACTAGGTTTTATGATGATTTGCAAGACTGAAATAACTAATTGATATTTTCAGAAAATTTAAATTATTTAACTATTGATTATTATAAAAAGATTAGTTATAATAAAAACAAGCATTGCTACTAAATTATAGATACAATTTTTTAGTGGCATTAAATTAGCTGACGATAGTTAAATATTTAACGATATATTTTGTGTATATATTTGAATATTACAGTTAAAAGTCTACATTTAAGGGATAATGATTATTTATCTCTTGAAAAATCCAGAAGATTGATTGATATTTAACAAACAATGTTTGAATTAGGAATATGGATTTTAGCAGAAAAAGTATGAAGTGAATCTATAAAAAATATACAATCAATATATTTAAAAAATCATATGTATTAAATTTATTTGAAGAGGTGGATATTAATGAAAGTAACAAATACTCAAGAATTAATGGATAAGTTACAAGAAGTAAAAAATGCACAAAAAGAATTTTCTACTTATACTCAAGAACAAGTTGATAAAATTTTTAGAGAAGCAGCTATGGAAGTCTTTAAGCATAGAATCAGTTTAGCTAAAATGGCCGTAGAAGAAAGTGGAATGGGAATATTAGAAGATAAAATCATTAAAAACCATTTTGCATCAGAATATATTTATAATACGTATAAAGATGAAAAAACTTGTGGAGTTGTAGAAAGAGATGAAGCCTTTGGTATGACAAAAATTGCTGAACCAATAGGTGTTGTTGCAGCTGTTATTCCAACAACTAATCCAACATCAACTGCAATTTTTAAAACATTAATAGCTTTAAAAACTAGAAACGGGATAATATTATCGCCACATCCAAGAGCAAAAGAGTGTACTATAGCTGCTGCTAAAATAGTACTTGATGCAGCAGTTAAAGCTGGTGCTCCAAAAGGAATAATAGGATGGATAGATGAACCAACAGTTGAACTTTCACAACTTTTAATGAGAGAATCAGACATAACACTTGCTACAGGCGGTCCAGCAATGGTTAAAGCGGCCTATTCATCAGGTAAGCCAGCGTTAGGTGTCGGTCCAGGTAATACACCAGTCATAATTGATGACACTGCTCATATAAAAATGGCTGTAAACTCAGTACTTATTTCAAAAACCTTTGATAATGGTACTATCTGTGCTTCAGAACAAGCAATAATAGCATTAGATTCAGTATATGAGGAAGTGAAAAATGAGTTTAAGCAAAGAGGAGCATATGTACTTAATGATACTGAAATAGAGCAAGTTAGAAAAGCAATATTTATAAATGGAAGTATAAATGGGAAAATAGTAGGTCAATCAGCTTACAAAATAGCACAAATGGCAGGACTTGAAATTCCAGAAACAGCTAAAGTGCTTATCGGTGAAGTAGAATCAGTTGGTACAGAAGAACCTTTTGCTCATGAAAAATTATCTCCAGTACTTGCAATGTACAAAGCAAAGAATTTTGATGATGCAATTGAAAAAGCAGAAGCACTTCTTGAATTAGGAGGCCTCGGACATACATCTGTACTATATGTAGATACAATAATAGGCAAAGATAAGATAGCTAAGTTTGGTGCAGCTATGAAGACAGTAAGAACTTTCATCAATATGCCTGCAACACATGGTGCAAATGGTGATTTGTATAACTTTAAAATAGCTCCTTCATTTACCTTAGGTTGTGGTTCATGGGGTGGAAATTCTATATCAGAAAACGTTGGACCTAAACATCTGTTAAATATTAAGAGTGTAGCTGAGAGGAGAGAAAATATGCTTTGGTTTAAAGTTCCAGAAAAAATTTACTTCAAATATGGATGTCTTGGATTTGCTTTAAGGGAATTAAAAGATATGAATAAAAAGAAAGCATTTATAGTAACTGATAAAGTCCTTGAAGAACTAGGCTATGTTGATAATATTACAAAGGTTCTTGATGAAATCGGTGTGAACTATAAGATATTCTCAGAAGTAGAACCAGATCCAACATTAGCTACGGCTAAAAAAGGTGTAGCAGAAATGTTAAACTTTAATCCAGATACTATTATATCAATTGGTGGTGGTTCACCAATGGATGCAGCTAAAATTATGTGGGTATTATATGAACATCCAGAGGAAAAATTTGAAGATCTTGCTATGAAATTTATGGATATGAGAAAGAGATTGTACCCATTCCCTAAATTAGGACAAAAAGCTATGATGGTATCAATACCAACATCAGCTGGTACTGGTTCAGAAGTTACACCATTTGCAGTTATAACTGACGAAAAATCAGGTATAAAGTATCCACTAGCTGACTATGAATTAACTCCAGGTATGGCTATAGTTGATGCTGAATTAATGATGAATATGCCAAAAGGATTAACAGCTGCTTCAGGTATAGATGCATTAATTCATGGTATAGAAGCTTATGTGTCAGTACTTGCTTCTGAATATACTAATGGACTTGCACTAGAAGCAATAAGATTAATATTTAAATACTTACCAGAGGCTTATGAAGAAGGTTCAACTAATGTTAAAGCAAGAGAAAAGATGGCACATGCGTCAACTACAGCAGGTATGGCTTTTGCTAATGCATTTTTAGGAGTATGTCACTCAATGGCACATAAGCTAGGTGCAGAACACCATATAGCACATGGAGTTGCTAATGCACTATTAATTAATGAAGTTATAAGGTTTAATGCAGTAGAGGATCCAGTAAAACAAACTGCATACCCACAATATAAATATCCAAATGCTAAATTTAGATATGCTAGAATTGCTGACTACTTGAACTTAGGAGGTAAAACAGAAGATGAGAAGGTTGAATTATTAATTAAAGCTATAGACGAATTAAAAGCAAAATTAAATTTACCAAATACTATTAAAGAAGCAGGAATTACAGAGAAAAAATTCTATGTTACTTTGGATGAAATGTCAGAACAGGCTTTTGATGATCAATGTACAGGAGCAAACCCAAGATACCCATTGATAAGTGAAATTAAACAAATGTTTATAAATGTTTTTGATGAAGTTAAATAAGAGAGCAAGGATTCTAAAAAAATAGAAATTATTTTAAGCAACTGTTTGAATGAGCTTTAAGATAATGGAAGCCTCTCACGTTAAGTGAGGGGCTTTTTATATAAGTAAAGAAGCAATGATTAAAGAAAGTTATATTTTAGTATCTTGATAAATTTTAAATTTGTCATTGAAAACGTATCGCAACTTTGAACTTGTTTAAATTGAAATCATATTCTAGATGGTTTAATATAATGAATGAAAGAAATTAAATTTATGGACTGGTATTACCTAATATTGATGCATTTATTGTATGGATATAATAACAACTTTACATATTTCAGTGGGATGAGTTCTAAGATACAATATTAGCTAAACAATTAATAGCAATAATAATATTTATGTTCCTATTGCTTATTGGATTCCAAGGAGGTAATATTATATATAATGTAAGAATTGGGAGTATGGTGTAGCATTTACTCGAAAAAATCAATATAAAATGCTAATAAGATCACTCAGAAAAAACTAATATAATTGTATTTCGGAATTCTGGCAACACTATAAATGTGAAGAATTTATAAACGTATAAAAAAATAATCAATAAATGGGGGGAAATATTTGGAAGATTTAACTCCTAGACAACAATTTATATTAAATACAGTATTAAATGAAGGCACTTTTAATATAAAACGTCTTCATAAAGATCTTGATATCAGTGAAAGAACTATTTTAAGAGAAATTTCTTCTGTTAATAAACAACTTAAAAAAAGTGGCATAGTTATATTTAATGATGAAGATATGAATTTAAGTGTTTCAGGTAATGAAGAAAATATAAAAGAAATAAAAAATTCATTAGAGATGGTTCCAATTCCATGGTTGTTTAGTAAGGAACAAAGGCAAATAATAATTATATGTGAACTACTAGTTAGTAAAGAACCATTAAAATCTTCATACTTCGGGCATAAATTTAATGTAGTAATGGGAAGTATAAGTCTTGATATAGATAATATCGAAAAAAGACTAGTTTCTAAAAATTTGTGTGTCATTAGAAAAAGAAGTTATGGTATAAGTATTCAAGGGTCAGAGTGGAATAAAAGAAATACATTAGTAGAATTGTTTTTTGATTTTAAACCATTTGAAGATTTATTAGCATTTCTTTATGATGAAAAAGTTGATCAAATGGTTAGTACTTTTTTTAATATTGTTTTTGGAAATGAACTTATTAAGTTGGTAAAATCAATACTGAAAGATATAGATTTTAATTACTTAAAAGGGAATGATATTAAATATTTCAGTTTATTTATTCAAGTACTTTTATCTATAAAAAAGACTGAAGATGGGGATATTATAAAATTACCTGATGAAATTAAAAAGAATATTTTATCCTTACAGGAATATAAAAGAATACAATTTTTAGGGACAATGTTGGAAAAAAACAATATAAAGATACCAGAAGATGAATTGGTTTATTTATGCTTGTATTTAAGTGATTATAAATTCTTTTTTAATAATAAACATCTTATAGAATCAGATATTAATTATGAGAGTATATCTAAAGAAGTTACAGAAGAGATATCAAAAAAAATACATGTAGATATAGCAAATGATCAGCAATTAATAAAAGATTTAGTCCAACATTTTAGGCAGACATTTTATATGTTGAATTTAGGATTAAAAGTTATAAATCCATTAATTCATGAAATAAAAGAGCATTATTCAGAATTGTATACGATTATAAAAAATACATGCAGATTAATATTCTCAAGATATAATTTAAAGATTCCGCCAGAAGAGGTAGGATATATAACTATGCATATTGCTGTTGCTATACAAAATCAGCAAGCTATGTTAAAGAACATTAAAGTTCTTGTTGTATGTCCAAATGGGATAGGGACTTCAAGAATGTTATGTAGTAAAGTAAAAGCTCGATTTAATGATATAGATATTATCGATGTAGTGTCTTTACATGATATTAATAATGTAAGTGATAAGGATAAATATGATTTGATCCTATCAACAGTTCCTATTAGATTTAAAACAAAAGAAAAGTTAATTGTAGTTTCTCCTTTTATGAATGAAGCTGATGTAGAGAAAATTAGTAATTATATATCTAATTTTAAAGTTAATAATAAAAAGGAATTAGAATTATTTGCTGAGGCAAGTGATAATGACGTCACAAATGATGAATATGAATTAGCTAATGTTATGGTTAAGAATTTTCAATTAAAAAAATCAAATAGTGATTTATTTGAAGATTTAATAAATTTTATTGTAGAAGATATTTGTGAAATTAAAATTGGAAAAAATAAAGAAATAATAAGAGAACTTATTTTTAACCGAGAAAAGAATGGAAATGTAGTTATTCCAGGAACCCATGTAGCTCTTATACACACTAGAAGTGATGAAATTGAGTCTCCTTTTGTAGGAGTATACAGAATAAAAAAACCACTAGCTATGAAAAGTATAGGGTTTTCAACAGAGGATGTAGATACATTTATAGTTATGTTTGCAAGAAATAATGAAAGTAATTATATACTTAAAATTCTTGGAAAGATAAGTGTTTCACTAATAGAAAAGAAAGAATTTGTTGAAGTACTGAAATCAAGTAATACTATAGATATTAGAAACTATTTAATTAATATTATTAATAATGAGGAGGAAAATTAAATGGGAAAAGAAATTTTAGTAAAAGAAGGAATCATATTAAATGTAGCTTCAGAATCTAAAGATAAGGCAATAGAAAGAGCAGGTAATCTTTTAATTAACGGTGGTTATGTTAAATCAAATTATATAGAGGGAATGAAAGCTAGAGAAGAGGAAGTTACAACTTATATGGGTAATGGTGTGGCTATTCCTCATGGTATGAATGAATATAAGAAGGAAATAATAGAGTCTGGTATAGTTATAGCTCAATATCCTAATGGTGTTGATTTCGGTGAAGGAAACACTGCATATATTGTAATAGGAATAGCTGGAAAAGGTGAAGAACATATGGAAATATTATCAAAGATAGCTCTAACTGTTCAATATGAAGAAAATGTTGAAAGACTTAGAAATGCAAAAACTCCAGAAGAAATAATAAAAATTATAGATGAAGGAGAAATGTAATATGAAAGCTATTCAATTTGGTGCAGGAAATATAGGAAGAGGCTTTATAGGAGCATTACTTTCAAAAGCAGGATATCATGTGGTTTTTGCAGATGTAAATAAAGAAATATTAAATAAAATTAATGAAGATAAAAAATATACAATACATGTTATGGATGTAGAATGTGAAGAAATAGTAGTTGAAAATATCAGTGCAATTAGTTCAATAACTGATGAAATTTTGGAAGAAATAAAAGATGCTGAAATTATAACAACAGCAGTAGGTCTTGTTGTATTACCAAGAATAGCACCAGCAATAGCTAAAGGTATACAATTAAGAAAAGAAGCTGGTATTAAAAAATCATTAAACATTATAGCATGTGAAAATGCGATCAAAGCAAGTTCACAATTAAAGGCTGAAGTAGAAAAGTGTTTAAATGAAGAGGAAAAAGCTTATTTAGAAGAATTTGTTGGATTCCCAGATTGTTCTGTAGATAGAATAGTCCCACCCGTTAAAAGTGAAAATATTTTAGATGTAGTAGTTGAAAAATTCTATGAATGGAATGTAGA
The DNA here is from genome assembly GCA_021837545.1 of Bacillota bacterium. Next base: position 15,759 of record JAKBFR010000009.1, read on the forward strand.
AGAACAAGCATTTAAAGGAGAAGTTCCTAAGATAGAAGGAATGAACTTGGCTGGTAACTTAATGTCATATATAGAAAGAAAATTATTTACATTAAATACAGGTCATGCAATTACAGCATATATAGGAAACTTAAAAGGATATAGCACAATTGATGAAAGTATAGCAGATGAAAAAATATATGATGTTGTTAAGAAAGCTATGACAGAAAGTGGAACAGGATTAGTAGAAAAACATAAACTTGATGCAGAAGCTCATGCTAAATATATAGACAAAATAATTGGTAGATTTAAAAATCCTTATTTAAAGGATGATGTATCAAGAGTTGGTAGAGAACCTCTTAGAAAGCTAAGCGATAGCGATAGATTAGTAAAACCATTAATGACTGCTAAAGGATTTGGTTTTAGCGTAGATAATCTATTATTAGGAGTAGGTGCAGCACTTCATTATACTAATGCAGATGATGCACAAAGTGTAAAACTACAAGAACTAATCAAGGAAAAAGGAATAAAAGGTGCTATAGCTGAAGTAGCAAATATAGATGATAATGATTTACTAGAGAAGATAGAAAAAGCATATACAGATGTTTTAGCAATATAGAAATATGTCTTAAGGTGGATTTTTATCCACCTTAATTTTATTGCTAGACTATAGAAATAAAATAATCTACATAAGGTATTATGTCTTATTTGTAGTAGCATTTTGTAACAAAAAAGTAAGATTAAAAATATATATATAATATAGACAATTCAAAGAAATATGATAGAATAAGCAGAGAGGTATAAAATAAAGAAAAAAGGAGTTGGTGAATATAGAAGAGAAAAATTTTTAAATTAAAGAAAGCGCCAGGACATAAGTGATATTCAGTAGAAATGATGTTATTGAAGAGAGATTTTTTTTAAGGAAACTCGACTCACGTTCGTTCGCTGAGTAAGTTCGACTAGCCAAATCGTAGATTTGGAGTCTCACTTATGTTGACGAGGTTGGGGAGTATCGAAACTTCGGCGGGTGCCCCACGGTATCGCACTACCGTAAACGACTGGTAAAGCTGTAAAGTGATTTACAGTACAAATTCAGTTTGGTGTTAAAACCTTTATTTTGGTTTTTAATTTCTAGGATTATTATGCCCTTTTTTATTTAGCTAGAATGAAACTAAAAGAAGAATAAAATTAAATATTTTAAAAAAAGAGAGGAAGAATAAATATGTGCGGAATAGTTGGATATTTTGGAAAAAAATCAGCAAAATCTTTTTTAATAGATGGATTATCAAAGTTAGAATATAGAGGTTATGATTCAGCTGGTATTGCTGTTGTTAATGAAGGAAAGGTAAACATCGTAAAGCATAAAGGTCGTCTTTCTAATTTAACAGACAATTTAGATGAAAATAAAGCAGAAGGAAATGTTGGTATTGGACATACTAGATGGGCAACTCATGGAGAGCCATCAGACGTTAATTCACATCCACATCAAAGTTCTAAGGGAGATATTACTGTAGTTCATAATGGAATTATAGAAAACTATCTAGAACTTAGACAATGGCTTAAAGAAAAAGGATATGAATTCATATCTCAAACAGATACTGAAGTAGTACCAAATTTAATACACTACTATTATGAAGGAGACCTTTTTAAAGCGGTAGTAAAAGCTACTGAGAGATTACAAGGTAGTTATGCCTTAGAAGTAGTAAGTGGAGAAGAGCCAGACAAGCTAATAGCAGTAAGAAAAGATAGCCCAATGATTATTGGACTTGGAAAAGATGAAACATTTGTTGCTTCAGACATTCCAGCAGTAATAAGTTATACAAGAGATATTTATCTTCTAGAAGATAAAGAATTTGTAGTAATAACTAAAGATGGTGCTAAAGTATTAAATGCAGACGGAACAGAAATAAAGAAAGATGTATTTAAAGTAACTTGGAATGAAGATGCAGCAGAAAAAGGTGGATATGATTCATTCATGTTAAAAGAAATCAATGAACAACCAAAAGCTATTAGAGATACAATGGCTTCTAGAGTATCAATGGATCACAAAGTTAATCTTGGAGATTTTAAGTTATCAAAAGAAGAACTTAATGAAATAGATAGAATATTTATAGTAGCTTGTGGAACTGCATATAATGCAGGTCTTATGGGAAAAGTAGCTATTGAAAAATTAGCAAGAATTCCTGTAGAAGTTGATATTGCATCAGAATTTAGATATAAAGATCCAATAGTAACTAATAAATCACTTGTAATTACACTAAGTCAATCAGGAGAAACAGCTGACACACTAGCGGTTCTTAGAGATTGCAAAAAGAGTGGAGCTAGAACTTTAGCTGTAACTAATGTTGTAGGAAGCACAATTTCTAGAGAAGCTGAAAATGTAATATACACAATGGCGGGTCCAGAAATAGCTGTAGCCTCTACTAAGGCCTATACAACACAAGTCGTAGTTATGTATTTATTAGGAATGTATTTAAGTGACTTAAAAGGATTATTATCTGAAGAATTAGAGAAAGACTTAAAAGAAGCATTATTGTTAGTTCCTGAAAAAGTTAAAGAAGTTTTGGATAAAGCAGAAGAAGTAGAAAAAATGGCAAAACTTTTAGCTAATGAAACAGATGTATTCTATCTAGGTAGAGGTGCAGATTATGCATTATCTGTAGAAGCATCATTAAAGCTTAAAGAAATTTCATATATTCACTCAGAAGCTTATGCTGGTGGAGAGCTTAAACATGGAACAATAGCATTAATAGAAAAAGGAACTAAGGTAATAGCAGTATTAACTCAAAAATCATTAAGAGAAAAGATGATAAGTAATATAGTTGAAGTTAATGCTAGAGGAGCAGAAGTAATCGCTATTGCTTACGAAGGTGATGAACTAGATGAATCAGTTTTCGATAAAGTAATCAGAATTCCAGAAATTCTTAACTTAGTTTCACCAATAGTAGCTGTAGTTGCATTACAATTATTAGCTTATTATACAGCTAGAGATAAAGGCTGCGATATAGACAAGCCAAGAAATTTAGCTAAATCAGTTACTGTAGAATAAAAAAATTATAGAATTATAATAATAATGTAGTTTTGAAATAAAGTTTAAACTTTTGTAACAAAGTCTAAACTATTGAAATAAAGTTTAACTTTTTGAAATAAAGTTGAATATAAATTTAATTATACGTCAATGTTATATAAATAGTTAGCATTGAGTTAAAATTTAACATTTACTATATGCTATTTATAACAATAGTGTGATATGAAAGAAGGAATTAATAATCTTCCATAGTATTCTACGACTTTTAGAATACTATGCGTGAATATTTAATAGAATTTAATAAGAACTAGGTATTTTAAAATTTTCAAAATTTTAAAATGCCTAGTTCTTTTTGATTATTTTAAGGAGATGAAATTATGGCAAAGCGTAAAAGGATTCAAAACATCGAAAAAATGATTAAAGAAGGGTATGGTAAAGGTATGGGAAGCGATTATAAACCTTGGATAAGGATACAAGATGTTCCTTCATTAGGTAGAGTTACACGAGTAAAAGGAATGAAAACAGGAAGGCAACATGAATTATTATCTGATATGGAAAGAAATTATTTTTACATATTAGAATATTGTGATGATGTAGTAGATATAAGAGAACAGTATCCATTATTACCTATAGAAGAGACAATTTCTATTGCAAACGAGCTAGGAATAGAACATCCTAAAAATCCAGAAACAAATGAAAACATTGTGATGACAACAGATTTCTTAATAACAATATCCAATTCGGAGGTTACTAAGGAAGTTGCAAGAACTATAAAATCAAAGGATGACTTATTAAACAGAAGGATATTAGAAAAATTTGAGATTGAACGTGTATTTTGGGAAAGGCGAGGTATAAATTGGGCAATTGTTACCGAAGAAGAAATAGATAAAACAATCGCACATAATATAAGTTTTGTTCAAGGGTATAAAGATATAACAAATGTTGATAGTTTTAAGCAGATAGAGATTTCAGAAATTAAAGATTTAATTTATGAATTTCTAAAAAGGATAGTTGATGATGAAAGAAGTATGAGAGATATTTGTTCGGAATTTGACAGTGATATGAATTTAGAAAAAGGCAGCGGAGTAAGTATTTTTAAATATTCAATTATTAACAAAATTATAAAGATTAATATCTTAGAAAAAATAAATATCAATAAAAAGATTAAAATTTTATGTATGCAAAAAGAACAGATGAAGAAGGTGGAAGCTATATGATTTTTATTAATTCTGTTTATAAGTATGTAGATATTAATGAGGAACAAAGAATAAGAATTATAGATATAGATGAAAATGTTGCTTATTTAGTTAATATAGATGCAAAATCATCTATGCCTAAATGTGAAAGTTTAGAAAAAGTGCAAGAAGAGATTTATGGTAATAAGTTAGTGAAAGTAAGAGATCCTTTTTCTAAAATAATTGAAGAAAAAGAACTTACAATAATTCAAATGGAAAAAAGAAATAATGATTGGAATATTATAGAGAAGTATTGGGAAAAGAATAGGACTAAATTATTAACAACATCTAATAGAAATAAAATATTAAAGATGATTAGCAAAGAATCTAGTATTAGTCTATCAACAGCAAAAAAAATATTTAATAGATATTGGCAAAGAGGTATGAACAAAAATGCGTTACTTCCTGATTACATTAATTCAGGAGCCAAAGGAAAGCAAAGAAATTTATCTGATAATAAAGTTGGAAGACCTAAAAAATCTAATTATTATGGCATAGTTATTGAAGGAATAAATATAACAGAAGAAGTTAAAAAGCATTTTGAAATAGCTAAAAATAAATATTATAGAAATAATAGAAAAGCAAGTTTAACAGAAGCTTATACATTAATGTTAAGAGATTTTTATTCTGACAGCTATAAAGAGAACGATGAATTTAATCATAGAGTATGGGATAAATCAAGAATACCGACGTATGACCAATTCTATTATTGGTTTAAGAAAACTGAAAATGTACAAAAGGATATTATATTTAGAGAAAGTGAAAAAGAATTTAATCTAAAGCATAGGGCATTGTTAAGTAATTCATTACAGGAAACTGATGGGCCAGGTACAAGATTTCAAGTTGATGCTACTATTGCAGATGTTTATTTGGTGAGTTCATTAAATAGGAACAGAGTCATAGGTAGACCTATTCTTTATGCTATTATAGATGTTTTTTCAAGGCTTATTACAGGCATATATGTAGGGCTAGAAGGTCCATCATGGATTGGTGCAATGATGGCTTTAGATAATATGATTTGTGAAAAGGCTGAATATTGTAAAGAGTATGGAGTAGAAATAAGTAAAGAGCAATGGCCATGCAAGCATCTACCTGAAATTATTCTTGCAGATAGAGGGGAATTCGAGGGATATAATGTTGAAAATTTAATTAATAATTTAAATATAAAAATAGAAAACACTTCTCCATATAGAGGAGATTTAAAAGGAATTGTAGAACGAAGTTTTAGAACTACCAATGAAAAGATAAAACATAAAACACCAGGAGCAATTCAAAAGGAATTTAGAAAACGTGGAGATAGAGACTATAGATTAGATGCTACGTTAACATTAGAAGAGTTTACTAAGATATATATCAATATGGTATTGCATCATAACAATAAAATAATAGATAAATATCCTATGGAAAAAGAAATGATAGCAGATGAAATAAGTCCTACTCCTATTAATCTATGGAATTGGGGAATAACCAATAAAAAAGGCAGATTAAAAACTGTTGATAGGGATATTTTTAGACTTAATATATTACCAAAAGGTAAAGCAAGTGTATCAAGAGCAGGGATTAGGTTTAAAGGATTATATTATAGTTCTGATAAGGCAATTAAAGAACAATGGTTTATTAATCTAAAAGTAAGAAGTGTTGATGTAGCCTATGATCCGAGGAATATGAATAAAACATATATTCCTCATAATAGTGGTTTAGATTATGATGAATGTTATTTAACAGATGTTAGTTTACAATATAAAGATTGCTTATTAGAAGAAATAATATTTAATCAGGAACTAGAAAGTGAGCTAAGGGAAAAAGAGTTAAGAGGTCAGCATCAAAATAATATGGATTTAGACAAAGAAATAGATAATATAGTAAAGAAAGCACAAAAAGAAAAATCAAACGATATTGATTATAATAAAAGCTCTAATCAAAAGATTAAAGGGATAAAAAGAAATAGAAGTGTTGAAAAAGAAATTAACAGACAAAATGAAAGCTTTATTTTAGGTGATGATACAGACAATAATAGTGAAATGGCACAAGTGATAGAGTTACCAGTAGCCAAAGAAGAAAAAGAGAAAAATGGTAATGATAGAGTAATGGAAATGATTAAAAGAAAGAGAGATGAAAAAAGAGGTGGAAAATAAAGAAAGAACAACAATATTGAAAGGTGACTTTAAAGAGGCAGTCTATAGGGGACAAGAGATTGAAGAATATGCAAATAATGCTTTCATCGAGGCACTACCTCCAATTTTTAGTGAAGAAGATGTTATAGATACATTTACTGTATTACCTATTATTACAGAAATAGATAGAGAGAAAGCACAAAATCTGAGATATCATATTATAAAAAGAGCTAAGAATTTTATTCAGCCATTGCCTATACACATTATATTGGAAAGGAAATTATCAATTTTGATTAGGCGTGGTTATTTAGCACGAAACCCATTAGATAAGATATTCTTAGAAGGTTTACGAATTCTAAATAATCTAGAAGATAAATCAATTAAAAATAATGATTTAAATAAAGAATTAAGTGTTATAAGATCAACAGCTGAAAGTATATCAATTATTGGTATTTCAGGTATAGGAAAAACAACAGCCATTGAAAGATTACTTTTGATGTATCCACAAGTAATAAAGCATTCTAAATATAAAAATGAAAATTTTACTAGAACACAAATAGTCTGGCTAAAGATTGATTGTCCTCATGATGGTAGCTTATCTACATTATGTAAAAGCTTCTTTAAAGCAATAGATGATATATTAGGAACTAGATACTTGGAGAAGTTTGGATATTCTAATCGTGTTACATCCACAATGTTAATTAATATGACTAAATTAGCTTGGAAATATGGCATAGGAGTATTAGTCATAGATGAAATACAACATTTATTAAATGCAAATACTGACAAGGAAGAAATGCTTAATTTTTTTGTGACGTTAACTAATACAGTAGGTATTCCAACAGTATTAATTGGAACAAGTAAAGCACAAAAGGTTTTTAATGGAAACTTTAGGCAGGCGAGACGAGCAGCAAGTGAAGGCTGTATTATGTGGGATAGAATGAAAAGGGACAGTGAAGAATGGCATTTCTTTTTGGAATCTATATGGGACTTTCAAGGATTAAAAGTAATTGGTGAATTGACAGATAAGATAAGAGAGGCTTTTTATGATGAATGTCAGGGTATCACAGCAGTAGCTGTAAACTTATTCTTATTATCACAGGAAAGGGCTCTGCAAGATAATAAAGAGGAATTAACTGTAGGAATTATAAGAGAAGCAGCGAAAAAAGATTTGCATATGATACAGCCTATGATTAAAGCGTTAAGAAACAACAATCTATCAGAGATTATGAAGTATGAAGATATATCAATAAATATTAGCGAAATTAGTAATTCATATCAAAGAAATATAGAATTAACGGGTATAATACAAGAATCTTTTAAAGAAAGAAAAAAAGACATAGATTTAAAAAGAAAGAGTACTGTAGAAAGCTTAATAGTTGATTTAACTGAAATTGATTTATTTAAGAATTTAGATCTAATTAAGCTAAGAAGAATTTGTGAAAAAATAGTAAGAAATTCAAGTATAGATGAGGATTATAACAAGATGAAAAAACAAGCCATAAAAGAAGCTATGGTGCTTGATGATAAATTAAATGTTAATGAAGACATTAAAACTAAAGAAAAAACAAAGGATGGATTAATTGCGATTTATGAGTTAGCTACAAAGAAAAAAATTCATCCATATGAATTGTTGAAAAAGAATGGAGTTATAAAGAATCCTGTGGATGAATTCTTAAAAGTTAATAATAAAATCTAAATGGATTTAATTAAATAAACTAAAGAACATAAGAGGAAGAATTATGATAACATTTTTTACAGATCCATATGATGAAGAATTGATTTCTAGTATATTTGCTAGGTATCATTATTATAGTGGAAATATAGAGATTCGTGATACCCTTGAAGAATTATTAGGAGAAAGAAATATATCAGTATTTAAGATGTTTCCATCAAGATTAAGGTATCTGGAAAAGCAATTTACAAATATTAAATATACATCGGAGTATTTTATTTATAAACATACAACTTTTCCTTTGTATGCAGTATTTCTAGCTAAAAACAAACAAAAGAGTGTTGCTAATTATATGAATATGAAGGAAAAAGGTTCAGATACAGTAGAATCTGTTTTAGCAATATCAAAAAGTAAGTTTTATGTTAAGAGAGGATATATGTATTGCCCTAAATGCATGGAAGAAGAAGTTAATTTGTATGGAGAAGTATATTTTCATAGAATTCATCAGATACAGGGTATATTTGTATGTGAAAAACATGAATGTAAATTGATTGAATATATTGAAAAATATAAGTTAAAATCGGAGTTTTGTAGATTAAATATTAATATCGCTAATAAAAAAGAGTTTCTATATTATGATAAAGACGTTAATGATAAATTGGTTATGATAGCACAGGCTGCTAGATATATTATAAATTTAGATTATTTAAAATATAGTAAGGATAATATTATACAAAAATTATATAGGTTTCTTAAAAGAAAAGAGTATTTAACTATTGGTGGAAAAATACAGCGGAGTAAGCTTTTGTTAGATATAAAAAAATATTATGGAGAAAAGATATTTCAAGTATATAAATTAAATCTTGTAGAAGAAAGAGTATATTGGATTAAAAGTATTTTTTCTAAAAGTAGAAGTATTATTAATCCTATTGAAACCATATTATTAATAATATTTTTAACTGATAATAATCTAGAAGAGTTTTTTTGTGATAAAAAAGAAGAAAAGCCTCCCTTTGGAATTGGACCTTGGCCATGCTTAAATCCAATATGTCATAATTATAAAAAAGATGTGATCAATGAAATAAGGATAGAAAATTCGTGCAAAAGTAGATTACCTTCTGGAATATTCAGATGTGAAAAATGTGGCTATACTTATAGAAGAAAGGGGCCAGATAAAAATGAAAGTGATAAATATAAAAAAAGTAAAGTTTTAGAGTTTGGTTCAATTTGGGAAAGCGAATTTAAAGCGGCAGTGGCAAGAAAACATAAAAGAATAGAAATTGTAAAAAGATTTGAGATATATAAAGACTTTATATATTACTATGAAAAAAATGGTACATTAGTTCCAAGAAGTCATGCTACTATGCTAGGCAAAATTCAAAACAACTTTGAAGAATATAGTAATGCAATTAAAGCATATATAAAAAAAAATCCTGAGGCTAACAGAACTAAGATACTAAATGAAATGAAAAAAGAAGCTTTTTGGCTCATTAACAATTATCCTGAGTGGTTGAACAAAAATTTACCGAAGCCTCAAAAATATAAAAGTCATTCTAAAAAGAAAAAATTAGAAAAATATGATGTTGAAATACTAGAAAAGATTAAGACTGCTTATGACGAATTTATAAGTATTAATAAGAAAAAAAGAGTAACGATAGGATTGATAGAGAAGCTAGTACATAGGCAAATAAAAAGAAATTTAGATAGGCTGCCAAAAACAAAAGCTTTTTTAGAGATAATATTAGAAGATTTAGATAAGTATAGTATTAGGATAGTAGAAGAATATTGTGATGATTTGATAAGAAACAATAAGTATACGACTAAGAATCAAATTATAAGAAACACAGGAAGGGATTATAAATTGTTATCAGATGAATGTAGAGGTAAAATAGATTCAATAATTGAAAAGTATTTAAGTGGATTTAATAAAGTATAAGATTTGAGAATGATAACAAATATATAGATACAGTAAATAAAATTCATTATTTGTGGCAATAATTCATATAATAGTGGTATTTTGTTATTTATAAATTGTAATGTAAATTCAGTAGACAAGTTATTAAAAGTTAATTAGAAAATGGGGGATGGTGCACTAATATAGATGAATAAGGAGATAATTATTTGATAGATTTTTTTACCGATCCCTATAAAGATGAACTTATATACTCAGCCATAGCCAGATATCATTTTTATTCTGGCAATATTGATTTTAGAGATACAATAGAAGAATGTTTTGGGAAGAGAACAATGTTACCAACACTTATGTTAGGTTGTAGATTAGAGTATTTAACTAGAGAATTAGGTGATGATTACACATCACAAAGATTAATAAATGAAAATACTGTATTTCCTTATTATTCTCCTTTTATAGATAGTAGAAGAAAAGAAGAAATATTAGATTATATAAAGTTTCAAGGAAGTAGCTCAATTTATATGAAGTTAGGTATGATATCGGGTTCTGTGTGTGCAAAAGATTTTATAAATTATTGCCCTGCTTGTGCAAAGATGGAAATTAATAAATATGGGGAAGCTTATATTCATAGAGAACATATGTTAGAAGGAATTTTATTATGCCCGCATCATGGAACTATGCTTGAGAAATATCAAGTTAAGAAGGTGGATGTAAGTAGGATTGAATATATACGATTGGAAGAAAGAAATTTAAATTTAGAAGTTAGAAATATTGATATTGAGGATTATGATAAGCATTTAAAACTAGCAAAAGATGCATATTATCTGCTAAATGAACATATGAAGAATGTTTCTAAAGAAAAAGTATTTAAGAAATATAGAAATTTGTTATATCTGAAGGGATTGTTAAAAGGCAATAATACAATAAATCAAAGAGAATTATATGAAGAATTTATAAGTTATTACGGAATGCAATTTTTGAAGTCTTTAGATTGTGGCATAGACTATGACAATGAGTATAACTGGCTTAAAGTAATAACAAGAAAATCAAAAAGAGTATCACATCCATTAAGACATTTATTACTTATTAATTTTTTATGTGGTGATATTAAAGAGTTTCTTGATACTATTAATAATTGCAAAGTTAAAAAGATTATTAAAAGAAATGAAGTGTACAATTTAGATAATGCAAATTTAAAAAAGTTAAGTGATTATAAGACCACAATTTTGAGAATCAAAGAAAGTAATAAAACTTTATCTAGAACAGAGTTAAGAAAGATATGTTTAAAGCAATATATGTATTTATATAGATATAATAAAGAATGGTTAATTAATAATTTACCAGTTAAAAGTGAATGCAAAATAGATAATCATAGAGTTGATTGGAATGCGCGTGATAAAGAATATCTAAAAGCATTAAAAGAGAGATATATAGAATTAATTGATAATAGTATGACTAGAGTTACAAAAGGGAATTTAGCAAAGCCGTTAGGAATATTAGTAAATATAGAAAAGAAATTAGATTATTTACCTTTAACAAAGAGATTTTTTAATGATGTTTGCGAAGAAACTAGTGATTTTCAGTTCAGAAGATGTAAACATTTAATAGACGAATATGTTAGATTAGAGAATGGAATTAAATTATGGAAAGTTCAAAAATATGCAGGAATAAGAAAAAAAGATTTTGATGTAATTAAATTTAAAGTAATAAAGTATATTAAGCAAATAAGGTGAATAAATATATACTTTTTCGAAGAATAATATAATGACTATGGTAATAGATATTACAAGATTAAAAATTTTTCCAGCAAGATTGGCGAATATATAACCTAAGTTAATTTGTACTATAAGTAATCATTTGAAAAAAGGATAAGAATTAAATTTAGAGAATGATTTCTTGCCCTGTTATTTAGAAATTTTATAAAACTCAATTAAGAATATTATGTAAATTAAGAAGTAATATTGTAAAATTTGAAGTATAATAAAGATGGGATATTTAGAAATAAGTACCTATCTTTTTTAAATTTTAAAGACAAATTATAGATTTACTAATATCAATTATGTCTATATGAACAAAAAGAGGTTTAGAAAGAAGTCTAATAACAAAATAATACTTTTTCAGAAAGGCGGATTAAATATGGATAAAGTTCGTAAGTGGCCTCGGAATCAATCTACATCACAGGGGGGTGGACTGTCCACTTCTCAATATGGAGGACTATCCACTTCACAGTATGGTGGAATGTCTACATCTCAATACGGTGGATTATCCACTTCGCAGTATGGCGGAATGTCTACATCTCAATATGGTGGATTATCTACTTCACAGTATGGTGGGTTGTCTACATCTCAATACGGTGGATTATCTACTTCGCAGTATGGTGGGTTGTCAACAGCTCAATATGGAGGACTGTCCACTTCTATAGGTGGTGGATTATCTACCTCAAGTAGTAACGTTTATATGAGCAATATTCCACCGTGGGGTATATTTGTAAAATATTTATATGAACATGGATATTCGAAGTATGCAGACATTATTGTAGAGGAATTCAAAAGAGCTAATCTACCACTGTTACCATAATATGAAATTAGAGATAATATGTTAACAAGTAGTTGCATATTATGCATTAGCAATAAGAAGAGATGTATAAGGTTCTTTTTACATATACAGCTCTTTTCATTTGTGGTATAGACAGGTTAAATCTAATCATGTTTTATATAGATAAGATTGAAGTATAAGCATTAAATAATTATATACTTAAATAAATATACTTTTTAATAATATACGCGTTTTTTGTGAAACTCACATTATTCTTATAACTGAACGCGTTATATCTAGAATGGAAAGTTTATGGAATACATAGTTAACCCAAATAGTGATTGCACAGTAAAACTTGGGATACTTTGAGAATTAAGTGGTAAGCAAGATGGGTTTTTGAAGTAAAAATTAGAAATATATTTTTAAATGATATTAAACATAAATTTATCATAATTTAAATCGAAGGGAATCAATTATAATGAAAATAGCATTTGTTGATATTCAAAATTTCCGCAAATTAAAAAAATGTCACATTGATTTTAGTAAGGAAACTACGTTGTTTGTTGGAGCAAATAATAGTGGCAAAACATCGGCAATGGACGCACTTGGTAAATTTCTAGCAAAGAGGAGCTTTGTGTTTAATGACATTACGTTATCAAATCACGAATCAATAAATAATATTGGAGTTGAATGGGAAAAAAAAGAAGCTCTACTTCCAGATACAATAGTTTTATGGGAGAATATTGTTCCAATATTAGATATTTGGTTAAGTGTTGCTAATAATGAATTACAATATGTGTCACATATCATACCTACTCTTGATTGGAATGGTGGTATTTTAGGTATTAGATTTATACTTAAACCTAAAGATATAAGTAAATTGTTTGAAGAATATAGAGAGGTATATTTCGCGGCAAGAACAACTGAATCAAAAAATACTACAAAGGTACTATCATTATGGCCAAAGAATTTATGTGACTTTATTCAAAAAAGATTCGCATCAATATTTGCACTAAATGCCTATATTTTAGATCCAAGCAAGGTTAATAATAAGATTCCACAGAATACAGATTTTCAAATGGAATGTTTTGAACAAAATCCATTGAATGGTTTGATACGTATTGATATGGTGGGAGCACAAAGAGGATTTGCTGATCCGGGTTCGGAAGAAAATGGTGAAAAACCAATACATAGTGGTGGTTTATCTGCACAACTTAGAGACTATTATGATAAGCACCTTGATCCAGAAAAAGCTCCAACTCCTGAAGATTTTGAAGTATTGCAGGCAATCGATAGTGCAAAAACAATTTTCAATCAAAATCTAAAGTCGAAATTCAACACAGCTATAGAGGAATTAGAAGCCCTTGGATATCCTGGAGTAAATGACCCTCAAATTACTATAGAGACAAAAGTTAATGCGGCTGAGACACTTAATCATGATTCAGCAGTTCAATATTCATTAGGAAGTGACCATAATAATGATTTAAAGTTACCTGAAAAATACAATGGATTGGGATATCAAAATTTAGTTTCAATGATTTTTCTTTTAATGCGCTTTAGAGATGATTGGATGCAGGTGGGCAAAGCTAAAAAAACACAAGAATTTCAGGGAAAAAAAATACCACCACTACATTTAGTGTTGCTTGAAGAACCTGAAGCACATTTGCATGTTCAAGTGCAGCAGGTTTTTATAAAAAAAGCATACGGCGTCTTAAGGAATAATTCATTCCTTAAAACACATCAAGATTTTTCTACACAACTTGTGATAAGTTCTCACTCAAGTAATATTACTCATGAAATGAATTTTTCGGATTTGAGATATTTCAAAAGATTACAGGCTACGGAAGATTGCAAAGTACCAACATCAGAGGTTGTTAATCTTACAGATGTATTTGGGCGAGATGATGAAACCAATAGGTTTGTTACGCGATATTTAAAATCTACTCATTGTGATTTATTTTTTGCAGATGCATTAATACTAGTTGAAGGTTCTGCTGAAAGTATGTTGATTCCTCATTTTATAAAAAAGAAATACCCTGAACTTAATCAAAGATACATTAGTATTTTAGAGATTAATGGAAGACACTCTCACCGATTAAAACCGTTAATTGAAAAATTATGTTTGTTAACACTTGCGATTACAGATATAGATCCTGCTGATGGGGAAGGGTATCATAAAGCACAATGTCCAGAAAGAAATAAAGGATTTATTTCGAGTAATTACGCAGTAACATCTTGGTTATTAAATGAAAAATCGTTGGATGTCTTACTTGATTTGCCTACAAATAAAAAAGTGGTGAATTTCAATTGCCCTTATGATTACTCAATAGCCATAGCGTATCAAACACCACAAAAAATATTATTTAATTCAAAGGAAGTTGAGGCACTATCAAGTACATTTGAAGATTCTTTGATATATGCCAATTTGGAATTATTTAAAAATCATAATGGAGATGGAATTTTTCAAATCGCTAATAGCGTAATTAATAATTCTAAAACTTTTGAGGAACTTCATTTAGCATTATATTTAAAATTAAGGGAAGGTAGCTCTGGTAAGGCAGGATTTGCACTTGACTTAATATATTCTATTGAACCTGAAGAATTAATTGTACCTCCATATATTGATGAAGGGTTAAATTGGCTACAGAAACAACTGAAACAGGGAATAAGTAATTGCTAGGAGGTGTTGTTATGGATAAAAAAGAATATATAGATGATGACCATATTGACGATCATGTTGATGAAGAAATCAAGAAATGTTTTGATAAGAAAAATAGAAAAAGTTTTTTTACCTTTGCAGGTGCTGGTTCTGGAAAAACAAAAAGTTTAGTAAATATATTAACTTATATAGACGAGACCTATGGTTATGAGCTTTTAACATATTCAAGACAGGTTGCTGTTATAACTTATACAAATGCGGCATGCGAAGAAATATTGAATCGTATAGATTTTAAATCAGTATTTACTGTTTCAACTATTCACAGCTTTTTATGGGAACTCATAAAGAATCAACAACGAGATATAAAAAGTTGGGTAAAGAAGAATACTGAAACAGAAATTTTAGAATTAGAAAATCAGCAATTAAGAGGACGAGCTAGTGCTACTTCTGATAATAGGGCTAAAAAAATAAAATCTAAAAAGGAGCGCCTATTAAAAATTGATATGGTGAAAAATTTTTCGTATAATCCTAATGGAAATAATTTTAGATATGATTATCTTAGTCATGCTGAAGTAATTAAAATGGGATCAGAATTTATTGCGAAAAGTAATACTATGCAAAATATACTAATAAATAAGTATCCTATTCTCCTAATTGATGAAAGTCAAGATACAAAAAAAGAATTAATAGATGCACTACTTTATCTTTATGAAAGGCATAAATCAAAAATAGTAATTGGCATGTTTGGTGATACCATGCAAAAAGTGTATACAGATGGAAAGGACGATTTAGCTTTATGCATTCCAGATGATTGGGTAAAGCCAGTTAAAGTAATGAATCATAGAAGTTCCAAAAGAATAATTAAATTGGCTAATGAAATAAGGAAAAGTTTCGATGATAAAATGCAAAGCTATCGTTCAGATGCTATTGAAGGAAATGCCTACTTATTTATTGCTGACAGTAAAAGTGATAAATCTAAGATAGAAAGTTTAGTTGCAAATTCCATGTATGAATTAACAAATGATGATAAATGGCTAGAACCAACAGAATGTAAGACTTTAATACTTGAGCACCATATGGCAGGAAGTAGATTGGGGTTTTACGAATTATTCAAGACATTGTATTCTGTGGATTCTCTAAAAACAGGTATTCTTGATGGAACACTTCCTGAGATTCAACTATTTACTAACAAGGTTTTGCCACTAATTTCAGCTTATAAAAGAGGCGAAAAATTTCAAGTTGCTAAAATAATTAAGCAATGTTCTCCACTTGTTAATAAAAAAGCTTTTGATGAAGCAACTAAGGAGCCTTTATTCTGTCTAAATAATGCTTATCAATCAGTAAATAAATTATGTGAATTGTGGGATGACGGAAAGACGCCTACATGTTTAGAAGTTATAGCGAATATAGAAAGTAGTGGTTTGTTTGAAATACCGAATCGATTACAAGGTATAGCTGATATAAAAAGTAATGAGAATATAGATGAGATTACAAACTCTCTAATAACCTCCTTTTCTAACTCTTTTAACCAAATAGAAGCATATGCATCTTACGTTAATGATGAAACAGCATTTGCAACACACCAAGGAGTAAAAGGACTTGAATTTCCTCGTGTAGTAGTAGTTATGGATGATGATGAAGCTCAAGGCTTTCTATTTAGCTATGAAAAGTTATTTGGTGCTAAGGAAAAAACAAATACAGATATAAAAAATGAAAGTGAAGGAAAGGATACTAGTATTGCAAGAACAAAAAGATTATTCTATGTTGCATGTACACGTGCAAAGCAAAGCTTATCAATTATAGCATATACACATGATTGTAATGCTGTTAAAGAAACTGCAATTGAAAATAATTGGTTCTCGGAAAAAGAAATTATTATTTTGTGAAAATAACAAGTTATACTGGAATATTATGTAGGGAGCTCTTTTACAACCCAAAAGAAGTAAAGCATTAAAATTTATTTTTTAAAGTAATTAAATTTCTCTATCCATACGGTGATAATTTTAGTGCAACTACAGAAATATAATAGAATTAAATATGATTTGTGATAGTGATGATGAGCCTATCATAAGTAAATTCAATTTTGAGTACATGTAAATTTATATAATAATTCAGTGGATATAAGAGTTAAATAATGAATAGTGGAAATTTATACAATATAAATTATTTTTTAGGAGGAAATTGTTATGCATAAAGGAGAACTTATTACTGGTTCTATGAAAATAGACAAATTAAGGAATAAGATTATTGAAGGAGAAATAAAAATACCACCTTTTCAAAGAGCTTTTGTTTGGAACCAGGAACAAATTATAGAATTATTAGATAGTATTTATAATGAGTATCCAATTGGCAGCATACTCTTGTGGGAGACAAATACAAATCTACCATCAAAGCGTAACATTGGAGGTTTTGTTATTCCAGAATCTAGAGCTGAGTATCCAATAAATTATGTTCTCGATGGACAGCAAAGGGTGACAACTATTTTTGGGGTTTTTTGCGAAGATTTAAAACAAGAACAAACAGATTTTGATGCCGAATGCAATTTGTTTAATATTTATTTTGATTTAGATTCAAAGAGATTCGTTCATGAAAAGGATAGGAATCTATCCAATACAAACCTTAGGTTAAGACTACTCTTTAATAACTATGATTTTAATAAAGAAATTGCTGACACTTCTAGGTATGACCGGGATAAATCACGATTAGCAGTAGAATTACAGTCGTTATTTCAAAATTATGAACTTCCAATAGTAACGATTAAAAAAAGAGAAAAGGATGAAGTTGGTGTTATATTTGAAAGAATTAACAATACTGGTACTGAATTATCAACACTTGATCTTATGATTGCATGGACTTGGAAAGAGGACTATCACCTAAAAGAGGTGTTTGATGAAATTTATGAATTGTTGAATACTAGAAATTTTGACAATATAGATTCAAAGATAATTTTGCAATGCATGAGTTCTATAATTAAAGAAACTACTGTAACAAAGGAAATTCTCAGTTTAAATCCAGAAGATGTTAGGAATAATACAGATTTGTTAATAAAGAGTTTAGAGAAAGCGGTAGATTATCTAGCAACTCAATTTAATGTTAAGTGTGATAATTTTTTACCAAATTCTCATCAGCTTGTCCCTATAACTTATTTATTTTCAAGGACTAATCACTTAAGTAACGAACAAAGTAAAGTAATAAGTAAGTGGTTTTGGAGAACATCATTTTCGAATAGATACTCTGCTGGCACAGACACAAAGATGGATGAAGATATAACATTTTTTAAAGAAGTGCTAAGTGGTAACTATACCAGAAGCAGTAATTACTCAATAAATGTAAATGATAAATTTTTCAAGTCGCAAACGCTTAGTAAATCTAATTCATACGTTAAAGCTTATCTTTTGTTGTTATCACAGATAAAACCAAGAGATCTTACAAATAATAATATTATTGATGTTGGACATGCTATATCATCTTATAACATAAAAGAATATCATCATATATTTCCCAAGGCATTTCTAAAAACTAGTTTGGGGCTTCAAAATGGACAAACAAATATAATAAGTAATTTTTGTTTTTTACCAGCTAGCTCGAATAAAATTATTTCCGATAGAGCTCCAAGCGATTATTTTTTTAATATAATTCCGATAGCTGATAGAGATTCTATATTAGAGAGTAATCTTCTACCTAAAGATATGAATATTTATACTAAAGACAATTATAAAAAATTTATAGACAAGAGAGTTGAGCTTATAATGGATTTAATAACACGTCATATTAATTAATCCATTTATAAAATAGATTTAGGTGCATATAAAATTTAATTGAATTAAAGGTAGACTCCTAAGAGGTAGATTTTAGATATTTAATATTAAAATTTTTATTTTAAGGGTACACTTCTTGTAGCTAAAAAAATAAATATAATTATATATTTCATACAAAATAGCTCGGAAAAACCTTGTTAAGCATTAACTTGAGTTTTGTTTTAAGAGTTTATTTTAAACGATATAACTTTGTTATAAATCTACATAATAAGAAGATGGAGGATTATTCTCAGAGAATAGGCATAAAATTAAAAGATAGATAATTATAATAATATCAATGATTTATAAGATGGTGGTCGATATTATAAATATTATATCTGTTGTTGCACCATAATAGATATAAGAATGGCTCAACTGAGAAGATTAGACTAATTTTATGCTGCAGAACCTAAACAAATTACTTACATTGTGGAATATAATCCTAAAATTATACTATATAAATTATGAAATTTTTAAATGAGATACACTCCAAAGCGGTAATTTAATTAGTATTGAAACTATTGGTTAGAGTGATTTTAAAATTCATAGATAGGTGTTTTCGATAGCCTAGAGTATTAATACTTTAGGCTATCGTACATTTTTAGAAAAGAATGATAAATAATTAAGTTTGAATATTGTATTTAAAATCTAAAAAGAGGATTATTGATTTATGAATAGTTGTAATTTTGTTTAAACTTTATTACAAAAATATCTAAGGTAGCCTTACTTGAATATTAAAATTTAGTTTAAACTTTGTTTCAAAAATAAATTTTATAGTCAACGATTTTAAGCCATTTAAAAAGACAATTTAGTTTAAACTTTATTACAAACCTACAAATAAACAAATATGAGAGTTTGTATAAGAATATTAAATATTGTTAACAAACAATACGAAGGAAATGCAGGAACACCAACCTGCACTCCTTCATTTTTTTTATTCCTTCTGCTGTATCCTCATAAGAAACTTGTATCAGTAATAAAAAACTCATGTTAAAAGTCAGGAATTTTTAATCAGAAAATGATTAGATTTTCCTGGCTTTTGTGCATTTACGCATAAGGGTCAAGGAAAAAAAGTGACAAGAGAAAAGGCTGCTGACAGCCCTTAAAAATAGAGTTTTAAATAGACTTTCATATAGAATTTTAATTAGAAGAATATCTGCAGTCCCTTACAAAGTAAGACTTCGGAAGAGAATAGAAATATAAATAAAATTATGAACAAAATTGTCCACAGTAGAACTATAAAATTTGGTTTTAGTGTGGATAAATTTTCTTGATTTTAATACGTACTGGATTTATAAACAATATATATGAAGATTTGTAAAATTAGCTCGATAATAAACTAAAAGTATAGAACAATGGTGAAAAAAATCGAAAGGAGCAGTAGATAATAAATTATTATTGTATTAAAGATAACTAATATTATTTGTAAAAAGGGGAATTTATATGAAAGTACAGTGGAAAAAATTTAAATTTAACAGTATTCGTACTAAATTAATACTTAGTTTAGTATCAATGTGCGTAATTCCATTAATAATAGTAGGCTATGGATCGTATACGCAATCAAAATCAATACTTAATGAAAAATTAAAAGTCACAAGTCAACAAACACTTTCAGAGGTAAATGATGGTATAGATAATTATTTTAATGGATTTGGTAGCATGATTACAATGGTATCAACTAATTATAATGTTGTTAATGGTGATAAGAGTGAACCGGCTTCATATATACCAGCATTACTACAGAATTTAAAAGAAAGCAATGATGATATATTTAGTGTATATTTTGCAACTACTGATGGTAAATTTCAAATATATCCTAATGATAAAATGCCTGACGGATATAATCCAATTGAGAGACCTTGGTACAAGCAAGCTTTAGAACATAAGGGACAAGTAATAATAACATTACCATTTAAAGACAGTCAGACAGGTAAAAATACAGTATCTATAGCAAGAGCAGTAGAAAGAGATGGCAAAGTAATAGGTGTTTGCGGGATGAGTGTTTCTTTGGACAAACTTACAGATAAGATAGCCACAAAGAAAATTGGGACCACAGGATATGTATTTGTTTCAGACGTAGAAGGTAAAAGTATGATAGCACATCCTAACAAAGAGTTACTTGGTACAGATGCTGCTTCTAAACAATCTTTTTGGAATGATGCAAAAACAACAGAGAAAGGATTTATAACTTATACTTTTAACGGTGCTAAAAAGTTTGGTGCTTATGAAACAAATAAAGTTACTGGTTGGAAATTAGTTGGTACATTAGATGAGAAAGAACTATCTAATGATACACATTCAATATTATTTATAACATCATCTATAATGTTAGTTATGGGCTTAATTTCAATAGTATTATCATTAATATTAAGTAAAGGTATAGCTAGAAATATTAACAGATTAAAAGAAGTATTTGGAAAAGCTTCAAATGGAGATTTAACTGTTTCTATAACACCAACAACTAAAGATGAATTTAAGGATTTGGCTAATTCTTTTAATGACATGATGAAAAATATATCAGAGCTTATGAATAGTGTTACGAAATCATCTAGGGAAGTACTAGAAACTTCATCAAATCTTGCAAGTATGTCAGAAGAAGTAACTGCTTCTATAGGAGAAGTGGCAAAGGCAATAGAAGAAGTTTCTGAAGGGGCAACAAATCAATCTCAAAATGCTCAGAATGGCGTTTCGGAAATGAATGACTTATCAGACAAATTAGATGAAATAAATTCAAGCTCTAATGAAATGGATAAACTATCAATAAATACTAAGGAACTAGGATCTAAAGGTTTATCAATGATAGATACACTAATAGAAAAATCAAATAAAACTAAAATAGCTACTACAGAGGTTAATGAGATAGTTCGCGATATGAATGAAAGTACTAAACAAATAAACACTATATCTGAAACAATATCTCAAATAACAGAGCAAACTAGCCTTTTATCATTAAATGCAAGTATAGAATCTGCCCGTGCAGGTGAAGCGGGTAAAGGATTTGCTGTAGTGGCAGAAGAAATTAAAAAACTTGCAGAGCAGTCCAAGAATTCTACAGCGGAAATAAAGATAATTATAGCAAGTATACAGAAAAAATCAGAAATAGCAGTAAAAGCTATAAAATCTACGGAGAATGTAGTAAATGAACAGGATTTAACTGTAGGTCAAACTCAAAAGGTCTTTAATGAGATTCTTAAATCAATTGGAATAATGATTGATAAGGTTGAAGACGTAAAGTTATCTATTGTTGATATAAATAAAAAGAAGCAAAGTGCAGTCTCTGAAATTGAAAATATTTCAGCTATATCACAAGAAACTGCCTCTGCATCAGAAGAAGTTACTGCATCAACAGAAGAAATAACTGCTGCTATGGACAAGTTCACAAAATATGCAGATAATCTTCAATTATTGGCAGAAAAATTAGAAACAGAAATAACTAAGTTCAAGATTAAATAAAACATATTTAATAATTTATTTATGAAAGCTAGACATTTTGATTTATCTAAAATGTCTAGCTTTATGTTTTATTTGAAGGAATAATAATATTTCAGAAAGAGTAGATTACAGTGAAAATAAATAAAAATTTGAAAATTGACATGATAAATATACAAAATAGTAGATAAATATACAAAACACTGTAAATTAAATTGATATAATAATGCTAAATTGAAGTTAATGATTAGAGAGATATATAAATAAAATTTAATTTAAGGTGGGGAAAATTATATGGTAGAAAAAAATTTGAATGAGATTTTGAAGAAAAGGTTTAATACAATTATTGATAAAGCTGGTAATGAAGAAATTTATTTAGCTTTACTAGAATTAACAAAAGTAACAATTAAGAAAAAAGGAACAAATAAGGGAAAGAAAAAGTTATACTACATCTCAGCTGAATTCTTAATTGGTAAGTTATTATCTAATAACTTGATTAATTTAGGCCTTTATGAAGATGTTAAATCTGTACTGTATAATAATGGTAAAGACTTACTTGAAATTGAAGAAATAGAATTAGAGCCTTCTTTAGGAAATGGTGGACTTGGAAGATTAGCTGCATGTTTTGTTGATTCAATTGCAACTTTGGGATTAAATGGAGATGGCGTAGGATTAAATTACCACTTTGGTTTATTTAAACAAGTTTTTGAAGACAATAAACAAAAGGCTATAAAGAATCCATGGATTACAAGTGAGAGTTGGTTAAATAAATCTAATATTAAATTTGAAGTTCCATTTGGCGGATTTACAGTAAAATCAACTTTATATGATATAGATGTAACAGGATATGATCAAGCTTCAAACAAGCTTAGATTATTTGATATTGATACTATAGATGAATCTTTAGTTAAAGATGGTATAAATTTTGATAAACATGATATAAAGAAGAACTTAACATTATTCTTATATCCAGATGATAGTGATGAAGCTGGGGAATTATTAAGAATATATCAACAATACTTCATGGTAAGTAATGCTGCTCAATTGATATTACTTGAAGCTGAAGAAAATGGATATGATCTTCATAAATTAAATGAACATGTAGTAGTTCAAATAAATGATACCCATCCATCGATGGTTATTCCTGAATTAATTAGATTACTCGGTGAAAAAGGAATTGGAATGGATGAAGCTATTGAAATCGTAAGTAAGACTTGTGCTTATACTAATCACACAATACTCGCAGAAGCTTTAGAAAAATGGCCAATAGCTTATCTACAAAAAGTTGTTCCTCAATTAGTACCAATAATTAGAGAATTAGATAACAGAATTAAGAAAAATTTCAAGGATGAAAAAGTTGCTATCATAGATAAAGATAAGCGTGTACATATGGCTCATATGGATATTCATTATGGATTCAGCGTAAATGGAGTTGCTGCATTACATACTGAAATCTTAAAGGATGAAGAATTAAAGCCATTCTATGATATTTATCCAACTAAGTTTAACAATAAGACAAATGGTATAACTTTTAGAAGATGGTTATTACATTGTAATAATGAACTAGCTGATTATATCACTAAACTCATTGGTGAAGATTTCAAAAAAGATGCTGATAAGTTAGAAGACTTAGCTAAGTATTTAGAAGATAAAGCTGTCTTAAATAAACTAGAAGAAATTAAGAAAAATAACAAGGTTATATTAAAGAATTATTTAAAAGAAACTCAAAATATAGAAGTTGATGAAAATTCTATATTTGATATTCAAATTAAGAGACTACATGAATATAAGAGACAACAAATGAATGTTCTTTATATTATTCATAAGTATTTAGACATTAAGAAGGGGAACAAGCCATCAACTCCAATCACTATGATATTTGGAGCTAAGGCTGCACCAGCTTATGTAATTGCACAAGATATTATACACACTATTCTTTGCTTACAAGAAATCATTAACAATGATCCAGAAGTTAACAAGTACTTAAAAGTGGTTATGGTTGAAAACTATAATGTAACTAAGGCTTCTAAGTTAATACCAGCTTGTGATGTATCAGAACAAATTTCTCTTGCATCTAAGGAAGCTAGTGGTACTGGTAATATGAAGTTCATGTTAAATGGAGCATTAACACTTGGAACAGATGATGGCGCTAACGTTGAAATCCACCAACTAGTTGGAGATGATAACATATATATCTTCGGTGAAGCTAGTGAAAAGGTTATAGAACATTACAAGAAGGCAGATTACGTTTCTATTAAGTTCTATAAGAAACCTGAAATTAAAGAATTAGTAGACTTTATCATAAGTGATAAAATGATTAAAGTTGGAGACAAAGAAAATCTTACAAGACTTAATGAAGAATTAATAAACAAAGATTGGTTTATGACTCTACTTGATATTGAAGATTACATTAAAACTAAGGATAGAGCATTCAAGGATTATGAGGATAGAGAAACTTGGAATAAGAAGGTTTTAGTAAACATCAGCAAAGCTGGTTTCTTCTCTTCAGATCGTACAATTGCTCAATATAATAAGGACATCTGGAAACTATAATTTAAAATATAGAATGAATTTTTAATAAAGACTTAAGGCAATTGATTAAACTTATTGCAACTATACAAAGCTATAAGAGGTTACAAATTTAAATGATTTAAATTTGTAACCTCTTATATAATTAAAATAAATCTTGAATTAGCATAATATAAAGATAACTTTTTTATCCGAAATTTTTGTTCCTATATTCAGAAGGAGAAAGTCCGGTAAATGATTTGAAAACTTTATGAAAATGACTTTGATCATGAAATCCTAGAGTTAAGGCTATTTCTAAAATGCTATTATTTGTAGTCACAAGTAGTACTTTAGCTCGATCGATTCTTATTTTTTTTGCATATTTCATAATAGTTATTCCCATATGTTTTTTAAAACAATCAGATATATAACTTTCAGATAAATTTACTTCATTAGCTAATTTCTTTAAAGATATTTGGCTTTCTATATTAAGATGCAAGTGTTTTAAAATTCTGTTTAGAACAAAATTATCTTTTACTTCAACATCATTAATAAGTAAG
>JAKBFR010000092.1 GCA_021837545.1 Bacillota bacterium
GGAGCTTCACTTTTGGGTTCTCTGCTAAGCTAAGACAATAAAGACCTTGCTAATTCTTAATTAGAATTAGCAAGGTCTTTAAAGTTAATTAGATAAATACAAGTATTTAAAAAAATTAGTATTTGAGATTAATAAAATATAATATTTCCACACTATGACTATTGATAGGGAATAAAAAATCTTAAATACATGAAAAAAATATAATATAATAGTATATAATGTGAAGATGTTAGATTACTATTACAAACAGAAATATTAGAATAGTATAAAAACAGAAGGGAATGATTGGTTGTCAAGATTAGAAAAATATGTATGTGCTACATATATATGTTTAGCAATTGTTATAGGAGGATTTTCAGCTTACTTTAAATTGATGTTGAGTAATGCAAATGATTTAAGTAAAACCCAAGGGAAACTAGTAAGTACTGCTCCTGCTTATAAGAAACATGGACAAGTAGTAAATATTGATTCTAATTTATGTATTAGGGAGGAACCTAATTTAGATGGTTATATAAGCTATTATTTATATCAAGGAATGATATTTGATATATTAGAAAAAAATAATAGCTGGTATAAGATAAAATATGAAGATATAATAGGTTACGTTAAGGAAGATTACATTGAAGAATATGATGAAACTCCACCTAATCCAATATATGATCAAATACAAAACCACTCAATATTTAAAAATTCAATGACTACACCTATTGAAGCGGAGTTAACGGCTTATTGTAATTGTGCTATATGCTCAGAGGCATGGGGGTCTCAAACTTCAATGCAAACGCATACCAGAGTAGGTGTTATAGCTGCACCTAGAGATATATCTTTGGGTAGTGAGATTTATATTCCAGAATTAAAGAATTATAAAGAAGATGGTATATTTAATGTTGAAGATAGAGGTGGAGCAGTTGTAGTAAAAAGTGATGGTACTCACATAATAGATATATGGCTACCTACTCATGAACAAGTGAAGGAGTTCGGAAGAAAAAAAGTCACGGTTTATTTGATCAGATAATAGTAGCTTGAAGTTTTCTTTATATTCAATTAAAATGATGTTAGTCAAATAAAATAAAAAAAGTAGAAAAATATATTATTAATAATAGTCTTTTTAGAGTTAAGGGGGACAATAACCTTATGAGTCAGTTAAGAGCAAATGAAAAGATATTTTTAAGTGGAGGAGATATGAACATATCACCAGAAGTAGTTGAAGAAAAAATAGAAGAGATGAATGCAACTTTACTTATTTATCGTTCAGCTATAAAAGAAGTTAAAACTAAATTAGATATTTTAGATGATGAACTTAAGATAAGAAGAAAAAGAAATCCAATAGAGTATATGAAGTCTAGGGTTAAAACACCAGGTAGCATTATGGATAAATTGCAACGTAAAGGTCTTAATATGAGCATTGAGTCTGCTAAAAAAAATTTAAATGATATTGCAGGAATACGAGTAATTTGTTCATTTGTTGGAGATATATATGATATTGCGGAAATGCTTAAAAGACAAGATGACATTAAATTAATTGAAGAAAAGGATTATATAAAGAATCCAAAGTCAAATGGATATAGAAGTCTTCATTTAGTTGTGGAAGTTCCTATATTTTTTTCGGACCATGTTGAACCCGTTAGAGTAGAAGTGCAAATAAGAACAATAGCTATGGATTTTTGGGCAAGCCTTGAACATAAATTATATTATAAAACATCAGGAGAAAGTCCGGTACATATTACAAATGACCTAAAAGAATGCGCAGATGTTATAGCATCAACAGATATGAGAATGCAAGATATACAAAGAGAAGTTGAAAAATTAAGATAGATAGAAAATGAGGTGTAATTATGGTTAAAGAACTTGTATTAAAAAATAGATCGTATAGAAGATTTTATGAAGACAAGCATATTGAAATGAATACTTTAAAAGAATTAGTGAACTTAGCAAGGTTATCACCATCAGGGGGGAATATTCAAGCATTACGATACATTTTATCAAATACAAAAGAACAAAATGATAAAATAAATAAAAATGTATTTTGGGCGGGATATTATAAAGACTGGAATGGACCAGAAGAAGGAGAAAAACCAAGTGCTTATATGGTAGTAGTTAGAGATACTACTATTGGGGCAAATATGCCACAAAACGAAGGTATAGCAGTGCAAAGCATTTTACTAGGAGCAGTTGAAAAAGATCTTGGAGGATGTATAATTGCAAATATAAATAAAAAAAATTTGGCAGAAGAACTTAACTTAGATGAAAAATATGAAATTACCTTGGTACTAGCAATAGGATATCCAAAAGAAAAGGTAGTTATTGAAACTATTAATGAATCTGGTGATGTTAGATATTGGAGAGATGAAAATGAAACTCATCATGTACCAAAAAGAACTTTAGATGAATTGATTTTATAGTTTTCCTAGTAAAATCAATAATTATGCATACAATAAACAATTAAAATTTCATATAATAAAATGATTTTGAACATACTATAATTGTAAAATTCTATAAAAGGAGAATAGTATGTATGGAAAGAGAACACTATATTGTTGATGGATTAGTTAATGAAAATATGAAGACACAAGTTAAAAATGCACTTGAAAAAATTGATGGTGTGAGCAATGTTTGTGTAGATCTTGGGCGTGGAAGCGTTGAAGTGATATACAATGAACCTGCAACACAAGAAGAAATTAAAAGCTGTATAGAAAACACAGGTCATAAGACACATGGAATAGATTAGAATATTAACTGGATATTTGTTTAGTAGGCGTAATGTCTAATAAAGTACTAATCATTAATTTGTTAACTAAAGAGGAATGTATATAAAATGCATTCCTCTTTAGTTTTTGTATAGTAAAAATAACTACATAATATAAAAGATTTTTCCGATATTTTTTACATAGAAAGTTCCATTTAGAAGATATTTATATTTACAGAAGTATATATTACCAACTGTTCAAATTTAATTCTATTTTATAAATTATGTTAATAAATATTATATATGAATATGTTTTATAAATTAGAGAGGACGCTAAGATGGGAAAAAACAAAATTTTAAAGGGTATATTAATATTTGAAATTATAATTGTATGTACAATTGAATTTGGGAGAATTAATGAAGTAAAAGCAAATGCAGAATTAAATGGTTGGATAAATGTTAATAACAGTTGGCGCTATTATAGTGGTCCTTTTGTAAAGACTGGTTGGTCAGAAGATAAGGGGAATTGGTATTACTTAGATGAAAATGGAATGATGAAAACAGGATGGATTAAAAGTGAAGGAAAATGGTATTATCTTGACTCTGATTCTGGTAAAATGCTAACAGGGTGGATTGAAGATAAGGGGCATTGGTATTGTTTAAATAACTCTGGTGAAATGAGAATAGGATGGTTTAAAGAAAATGGAAATTTATATTACTTAAATAATTCTGGCGTAATGGTTAAGAATTGTTATATTGACGAATATGTTATTTCTGAGAGATGACTTGTAAAACTGTGGAAATTATCAAAATGTAAAGGCACATGTCTATGTATAAAATAAATTAAAAATGAAGACCTATTCCAATATTTTGGAATGGCCTTTATTTTTCTATGTATAAATTTGTAATTATTTTCCTATGAGTTTATCATTTTCAAAAATATGTCCTGTTAACCAATCATTTAGAAGTTGCAATATACTAACTATATAATCATCTTGATCATGATCAATCTTTTTAAAATCTACATCTTTAATTCTTTTTATAAATGCATCATGTTCAACCTTTTGAGTGAACATTCTTTTGTAATTAATACTCTTCATATATTCTTCTTCAGCATTAAAATGAAATACAGTATAGTTTTGAAGTTCTTCTATTAGTGCCACTATTTTATCATATTTATCAAGTGTAAAATCATTTTTCAATAAATTATAAGTTTTATCAGCTATTTCGAAAAGAACTTTATGTTGTTCATCAATAAAGTCTATTCCAGTTTTATACTCTTCTTTAAATTCATACATTATTATTACCTTCTTTCACCATAAATATATAATCCAATATAGTATAATTATACAACTGATTTCAAAATTTGACTATAAATTATTAATAATTTTTATTAAATAGTAATATTTACTATAAGAATATATAATTAAACAAATTCAAAGTTATACTTTTAGGAGCTATTAAGTGAATATACAGATATGGTATGATATAAAGTGAATATTGTAGGTGGAATTTTATATTTAAAATCGGTGGACTCAAAATTACACACTCAATGGGCAGATCGTAACCTCAAGGGTGATAATATAAACTCTGAACGGCACTTCGTCTAGAAATTAGATAAAAATGAAATATGACTGTAGGAGATGAAATTATGGGCTGGAATTGTGCAGTATGGCATAGTAATAGTGTGAAAAATAAAAAAGATGCAGAAAAATTATATGAGAAACTATGTGAAGGTGACACTTCGTTAATAGGACCAACACAAAGAATACAAGAGTTTTATGAAGAATTAACATCGAAACATCCAGAATTTGATGATGTGGGTGAAGATGAGATTGATAATTTAGATTTATGTCCATGGAGTTTTGCTTTTGATAAATCAGAGGGGCATATTATTATGTCGTGTGAATTTAGTAAAGTTGAGTATATAAATGTTTTAATACAAGAACTAGCTAAAAAATATGAAGTATCTTTTTATGAACCTCAGAATATAACATTTATCTTATAACTTAATAATAAGTAATTTTATTGACCTTTGATACTTGTGGTAAAATATGGTATTATAATCAAGTAGTTTTAAATTATAGATTTTCAAAATTTAAAACTTGTTGTGTAGAAGAAAAAAGTCTTATATTAAGGGGGATATAAAATATTATATGATCAAAGTAAGGTATTCTGCTTTATATACTGATAATTTAGGATGTGAGCAAGCATCGGTATATTTTTTGAAAGGAGAAATTCAGCTTAATGTGAGGGGGTGCACTTTCAAAAGTGACAGCTTAAATTTTGATTTTTATTCTAACAATGATAAGGAAATCAGACATCTTTTTTATCTTAAGGATGATGAATTAATAGAATATGTTGTAGATATTAAAATTCCTTTAATATTATTTTGTGATAATAAAGAATTTATAGAGGAATTTTTATTGCGTATTGAAAGGCATAAAAATTATTATAGCAATACACTTTCGATTTATTTACATGGCGAAATATATACGGTTAGAGGGTATGATTTACTGCAATTATTAATTAATATGAAGAAAGAATTGCCTAAAAAGTATAATATGAAGTGCAGTTTTTCAAATATGGTTAGGGGATACCATATTGAAATCGGTAATGAAAACATTTTTTATTATTTGAAAAAATTTGAATTTGAATGGAAAATAAAAAAGAATAAAGCTTGTTATTTGAATTTATTTAACAGTGAACCTAAAAGAGAAATTAACAAACTTCAAAAAGTTTCAATTACTTATATTTGTGATGATTACTGTTTAAGTTAATTTTAGTATTTGGATTGAAAATTATAATATGAATAATAATTTTGCTACTTGAATATAATATAATGAATACGATTTTATTAATTGTTTTAATTAACCTAAAGAGGGGCTGTTCCGACAGTCTCTCTTTATAATTGCTAAAATATTGATTAATCATTCATAGCTGAATCTCGAGATATACTTTAATGTAATTAAATAACAGTAAACATTCGATGTAAATACTTAGTTAAATTGAAGGTGGTTTTTTATAGTTAAAGTTCAAAATGTAGAATAATTTAAAAAGGCATGTCATAAAATTATATAAGTATAAATAACGATTAATGTGTTACTTGGGTGAAAAAGTATTTCTAAAATAATTAAATTATTAAATAAAAATTATGGGGAGGAAATATTGTGAATGAATACGAGGAAAAGTTAAATGAAAATAAGAATATAATAATGAGAAACATAGAACAAGGTAAAAAAGCTGGTGTTAATAAGGTTTCAGCTGTTTTTGCTATAAGTAAGAGAGATGAAATTAGAAAAAACATGATTACAGATTTGGCTACTTGGCTACTAACGGATGGCTATAAAGTGTCACTTAAAGAAGGCGAACTGGAAATATTAACAATTGAATGGAACTAAAACATAAGGTTAAATAAATGGGATACTTCAATCTCTTACATAAAGTGATTCTCAGCTTTAGATGGGATTTTCTTAATAAGAATATAATTATCCATCTGAAGATTAGAAGAACTTATCCAGGAGCGTGCAGCTGTTATTCAAATTTGAAGAAGTGGGAGTCTTACGGAAGCTAGCTACCGGATAAACTTAGGAGATAGTTAGATACAGGGGAGTATTAGAATTGTTATTTATTTTCATGTGCCTAAAATAAATTTAACTATTAAACCGGATAAAAATATTCATTATATTATGAATAAATAAAGGCAGACATGATTTTT
The DNA here is from genome assembly GCA_021837545.1 of Bacillota bacterium. The sequence continues at coordinate 6,405 of JAKBFR010000092.1, forward strand.
ATATGTTAATCGTAATATATAACTCCAATTGTTAGTTTATGGCGGTTGAAAAAATACTTTCATAAATATATAATTTTAATAACAGGAAGGGGTGAAAGCTATGAAAGTTGAGTTTTGTCTTGTAGATAGTGGTGATATTGTATTTACAAAAGAATCAAAAGATTTGAAAGATATAATTGAGATCATTACAAAAGTAGGAACGGAAATAAATTTATTTTTTAGTAAAGATGACTTCATCCATGGGTATGTACAAAGTATAATGTATCAAGTTAATGCTGAAAGTAACGATGAAAGTTTAAGAATATATTTTTCAAATGATTATGCGAAATCTAAAAATAAGGAAAGAATATCTAGCGAACATTTAAGTACTACAAAGCTAAATGAAAAGAAATAATATTAATCTAAAATATAATTTTTTAATATAGCTTAAAGCAGTAAGTATAATAAACTTGCTGCTTTAGTTATTAAATATAATTAAGATAGTATTTATAAAAGCATAAAAAATTAGAAGTTATACCTTGATATTAAATTTATTAGGGATTGGGATAGTGAAGTATAGACCAAATTAAAGAAATATTCCTATACTATTCCCCTTAAATTATAAATCAAAAGAAAAAACACGAATAAAACAAAGAAATTGTTATAAAATGTTCTGTAAAAATTGACAAAATATAATATAAATTATAGAATAAATATAGCAATGATGATGCTTTGCAAATATTATCCAATTCAATGCGAATTGGATAATATTTTTATAGGTATCTTAGGGACATTCGAAAAATAACAAGTCAGTATGCTAGTCTATTTTGTGTCATACTTCGTCGGTATATTCACCTAATAGCTCGCTATGAGGCAAATATATCTCCTTGTCTGACACAAAATATACATCGCATCTTTGACTTGTTATTTTTTTCATATCCCTTAAAAATAAACTTATGAATGGAGTAGATAAGCATGAAAGCAATATTAACAGTAATTGGGCAAGATAAAGTTGGTATCATAGCAGGCGTTAGTCAAAAAATGTTAGAATATAGTATAAACATATTAGATGTTAATCAAACTATAATGCAAGGATTTTTTACTATGATAATGGTATTAGACTGCAAAGATATGAAGGGTAGTTTTGAAGATGTTCGTACGGGATTAACAGCTGAAGGCGAAAGACTTGGGGTAGAAATAAAGATACAAAGAGAAGAAATATTTAAGTCAATGCATTCATTATAATTAGGAGGGGCTTATGAATACTAATAATATACTTGAAACCATAAAAATGATTGAAGAGGAAAGACTTGATGTAAGAACTATAACAATGGGTATTTCATTGCTTGATTGTATAGATTCAGATGGAGATAAAGCTAGAATTAAGATATATGATAAGATTACAAAATCTGCTGAACATTTAGTAGAAGTTGGTAGACAAATAGAATCGGAATTTGGTATTCCAATAGTTAATAAGAGAGTTTCAATAACGCCAATGTCTATAATTTGCGGAGCTACAGATGAAACTGATTATGTTGAGTTTGCAAGAACTTTAGATAGAGCAGCTGAAACTTTAGGAATTGATTTCTTAGGTGGATTTTCAGCTTTAGTTCAAAAAGGTTGTACTAAAGGAGACAAGATATTAATTAGATCAATTCCAGAAGCATTAGCAGTAACTAAAAAAGTTTGTGCATCAGTTAATGTAGGGTGTACAAAATCAGGAATAAATATGAACGCAGTGAGAGATATGGCAGAAGTTATAAAAAGAACTGCAGAACTTACTAAGGATCAACAAGGATTTGGATGCGCGAAATTAGTTATATTTGCAAATGCAGTTGAAGATAATCCATTTATGGCAGGGGCTTTTCATGGAGTTGGGGAAGCAGAAAAAATTATAAATGTTGGAGTAAGTGGACCTGGAGTTGTTAAGAGAGCTCTTGAAAAGGTACGAGGAGAATCTTTTGATGTTGTTGCTGAAACAATTAAGCAAACTGCATTTAAAGTAACTAGAATGGGTGAATTAGTTGCAAAAGAAGCGGCAAGAAGACTAGACGTACCTTTTGGTATAATTGATTTATCTCTTGCACCAACACCAGCTATCGGAGACTCTGTTGGTGAAATTTTAGAAGAAATAGGTTTAGAGCAAGTTGGAACTCACGGTACTATAGCAGCACTTGCAATGCTTAATGATGCAGTTAAAAAAGGTGGAGTTATGGCATGTAGTCATGTTGGAGGATTAAGTGGAGCTTTCATTCCAGTATCAGAAGATTCAGCTATGATAGATGCAGTCAATAGTGGAGCAATAAATTTAGAAAAATTAGAAGCTATGACATGTGTATGTTCAGTTGGTCTTGATATGATTGCAATTCCTGGAGATACACCAACTTCAACAATTGCAGGTATGATTGCTGATGAAGCTGCAATAGGAGTTATTAACAATAAGACTACAGCAGTTAGAATTATACCAGCACCAGGATGTGTAGTTGGAGATATAGTTGAATTCGGTGGCCTTTTAGGTAGAGCACCTGTAATGAAAGTAAACGGAAAATCATCGGAGTTATTTGCAAACAGAGGTGGAAGAATTCCAGCACCTATACATTCATTTAAGAACTAGTTTAAAATATATCTTATTAGAAAGATAAAGCAGTTTTAATAAAAATAATACATATACAAAAAATGAAAATGCATGGAAAGTTTTATTAAAAAACTTTCCATGCATTTTTTATTATAATATATACTTTAAGAGAGCATTACAACTTGTAAAGATATATAATTTTTATCATTGGTGTTTTTAGCATAAGAGTAATTCGTTCAAAAAACTAGTAGCTATTAAAATTTAAAAGAAAAATAACAATGGCCACCAATTAAAAAATCCATTATTAAATCCATTATTAAATCCACAACAACAATTATTACAACATCTATTGCAGCAACATCTACAGCAATTTCTATGACAACATCTACTCATAGTTCATTTCTCCTTTGTTTTTAATCTTTTGTTATATTAATAATATATTCAACATAATTAAAAAGTGTTACAGAAGAAATTATACAGAATTAAGTTTCTTTATGTTATAATAGCGAAAGAGAAAATTACACGTAGAAGAAAATTAAGTAGGTGGAAAAATGTTAGACGAAAAAAAGTTTTTACCCATAAGTAAAAAAGACATGGAAGAAAGAGGCTGGGATGAATTAGATTTTATAATTGTTACAGCTGATGCATATATAGATCATCATAGTTTTGGAACTTCAATTATTTCAAGGGTTCTTGAAAAACATGGATACAAGGTAGGAATAATAGCTCAACCTGAATGGAAGACTAAT
>JAKBFR010000093.1 GCA_021837545.1 Bacillota bacterium
CTTTAACACTAATCTATAGGGTTCAATTTTTCTTTGACTCTTTATTCTATTTTGAGCAGAATATTTAAAAGATATTAATCTATTCTCAGTAAGAGCAGTTTTAATTTCCTCAAGATTTAGATTTTGATTTTTATATCCAATCCAAGGAGTATGGTCAATGGTAATTTGATTTGATTTTACTTCAATATCTTTAATTTGCTCTGCTGGAATCAAACCTTTAACTTTTGCCATAGTATTAAGGACTTCTTCACTTGACATGGTTGAATGTATACTTCCAAGCCCAATTAATAGAGCAGTGATATCAGAAATAGTAAAAAGTTTTTTTTCAATTTTATACTCTTCCATAATACTTATGCCGCCATTAACTCCAGGATAAGCAATAATTGGAATGCCTGCCATGCTTATTGTTTCTACATCTCTATATATTGTTCTAGGTGTTACTTCGAACATTTCAGCAAGCTTAGTAGCGCTGACTTGTTTACGTTCAAGCAGTAGCATAATAATGGATATTAGTCTATCTATTTTCAATCATATCACCTACGTTTTTTTTTATTTTTATTATAGCATATAACTATGACATACAGCTGTCAAGGTTATACATATATAATAAAACTGTACTAATCAATAGCCGTAAGTGGGTAAATAAGTTTACAAAGGAGAATGAAAATGAATTTTATAAAAGAATTTGAGGAGGTAATGAAAAATACTCCTATTAATTAAATAATTAAGCTTCACCCGCCTAATTATAGGAATTATTGGCATAATATATAAGTGAAAGGCTAACAAAGTAAATTATGTAAAATTTACTTTGAGCATAGGGCAATGTGACCAAGAAAAGCTAGAAAATAGTTGATAGGAGTGATTCCATGAGAAACATAATAGAAGTTCGGGATTTTGTAAAGAAATATGATAAATTTACAGCGGTGAACAATGTATCCTTTGAGGTAGAAGAAGGAAGTATTTTTGCATTTTTAGGCCCAAATGGAGCAGGTAAAAGTACTACCATCAATACACTGTGTACTATATTCGATAAGACCTCAGGAACTCTGATCATTGATGGAAAAGACGTTTCCCATGAAAAAGATGCCGTTAGAAGTGCTATTGGTGTTGTTTTTCAAGAGCCTACATTGGATAATAAAATGACGGTTTTAGAAAATTTAATTATGCATTGTCATTTTTATAGTATTCCCAAAAGTGAAATTACAGAGCGTATCCAATTTGTTTTAAATTTAGTGGATTTACTAGACTGGAAGAAAGCAATGGTAAGCAGTCTGTCTGGTGGAATGAAAAGGCGTGTGGAAATAGCCAGAGCGTTACTGCACTACCCAAAAGTATTGTTTTTAGATGAGCCCACCACAGGTCTTGACCCACAAACAAGAGCTCACATGTGGGATTATATTGTAAAGCTGCAAAAGGAGAAGAATATTACCATCTTCTTAACAACACATTATATGGAAGAGGCCGAGATTTGTAGCAAGGTTGCCATTATGGATGCTGGTAAAATAGTTGCATTAGATACTCCCTATCGTTTGAAGCAGCAATATACAAAAGATGGAGCAAATATTACAACCACAGATGAGCAAGGGCTGGAGGCACTGCTAGATAACGCAGGGTTTATTTACAAGAAAAAAACAGGCTATTACTCAGTTGAAGTTAATAGTTTACCAAAATTGATGGAAATATTAAGTGAACAGAAAGTGGCAATAACAGATTTGGAGATTAAAAAAGGCACATTGAACGATGTATTTTTAAAAATTACCGGAAAAGATATAAGGAAGTGAGGAATTTATGGATATTATATTAGCTTTATGGTTTAGAAACATTAAAATTTTTGTTCGTAATAGGGTTCAGCTTGTCTTTACAATTATCATGCCATTCTTCTTTTTATATGTGTTCAGTTCCATATTTAAAAACGAGAATATTGAAAATCCAGTAAACTATATGCTGGCCGGTATTTTAATAACCACTGTATTTCAAACTGCCCTTACCATTTCCACCAGTACAATTGAAGATATTGTTTCGGGATTTATGAAAGAGGTTCTAGTGAGTCCAGTTAAGCGAAGTCAGATTGCTGCAGGTCAGCTATTATCAGCAGCAACAATAGCAACCTTGCAGGGTATTATTATTCTAGTCATTGGTTATTTTATAGGGCTTAAATTCACATCCTGGATAACACCATTTTCAGTAATAGGCGTAATGATTATTGTTGGACTTGTATTTTCGGGACTCGGATTGTTTTTAGCGGCTCTCATTAAGAATTCACAAACATTTCAAATTGTGATAACAGCGATTTCAATGCCACTAACATTTCTTTGTGGTGCGTATATCCCGCTTTCCATGTTGCCAAAAACATTACAATATATTGCTTATATCAATCCAATGACATATACAACAGCATTTTTTAGAACCATCATACTGGAAAAAACGTCTTTAACAACAGCGCAATTGATTGCGGAACAGCTTGCTTTTAAAATAGGAAGTTTTGTAATTACACCTCCTATCAGCCTGGCCATTGTAATGATTTTCGGACTGATATTTTTAGTATTGTCAACTTATGTCTTCTCAAGGGTGGATTTTTCAAGAATTAATCGATCAAAAAATAAAGAAGAAGATATATGGAGTTAGCTCTGAATATTTTTTATGCTTTTATTAAACATAGCTTTATATTTTTATTATAGGATGTAACCATGACATACCGCTGTCATGGTTGTACATATATAATAAAACTGTACTAATCAATAGCCGTAAGTGGTTAAATACGTTTACAGAGGAGAATGAAAATGGATTTTATAAAAGAATTTGAGAAGGTAATGGAAAATACTGCTACAATTGCGTTGGCTACTTCAGTTGACAATGCTCCGAACGTAAGGATTATAACTTTTTATCATGATGCTGAAAACAACGGTGTTGTTTATTTCCCAACTTTTAAGCAGTCACCAAAAACAGTGGAAATTTCACAAAATAATAAGGTATCATTTACAACAATTCCTGATGGAACAGTTGGAATAGTAAGAGTTAAAAATGCTATAATTCAAAAAAGCACCCTAACGGTACATGATATAAAGGATGGAATTACTAAAAAATATCCGGGCTTCACTGCTACGGTTGCAAATGCTGGCCCTATGATGGAAGTTTATGAAATACATTTTAAAGAAGCTGAAGTTACAGTAAACTATGGTAATGTGGGTAAGGTAACTTTATAATACAATCAAAATTTTATAGAACAATACAATCTAACACTCTAGTTATATGTGGGTCATACTCCCTGTTTTTAATTTTGCAAACAGAAGATGACCATGGCCGTTGTATCTACAAAGGTAGCAAGCGCTCTGAAACTTACTATGAAAGTAGGGGTCGATGAGAGTGGTAAGGACAAATTTGCAACAAAGGCACTAATTAATCTAAAGGGTACTGCAATGAATGAGGACATTTTTGCTGTAGGCGAAGCAATATGCATAAGTTAGTTATGAGATTTTTAACGGCTACAGAAGGTAAGTATTTTACTTTAACTGTAGATGACCTTAAAGCTGATGAAAACGGAGTTCCAACAGTCACAGAAGCTGAGGTAAATGGTGAAAACATCCCTTTAAAAAATATTATAAGTAACAAGGTGCTATTTAGGTGAATAAATATAAAAATCATTGACAATATTCGACTTGAAGCATAGTATGATAGTGTAAGAATAATATTAATTAAAAATTACAATTTAATATTCTTGTTAGGTGAGGTTACTGTATAAGACACACGCTACTGCCCAGAAATGTCGAGAGACGCCAACGGGTCAGCAGGTACTACCGGATTAAGGTTTTACTTAATGTAGCTGAGTATCAAATCTCTAAGCTGTACAGTGCTAAAACTCAACGAGTGGAGATGAACTATATTTTTTATGCCTTTTTTTCGCGTATTTTAATCTCTTCACTTCGTTGTGGGGAGATTTTTTTATTTTCATTTTAAGGAGTGTGATTATTTAATGGACAGTGGTCCCGAACATGAAAAAAATTTAATAGCTTGGAAGGGATGCACACTATTAAACTAGTTTGTAGGTGGTATTGCATCCCTTCATAAAAGGAGGATGTAATATGAAAAATAATTTTTATTTAAGTAGAATTTTAGGAAGTAAAGTTTATACACAGGATATGAAAGTTATAGGAAGATTAAGTGATCTCGGTGTTATAAATGAATTAAAAAGCCCTCATGTCACCACAGCAAAAGTAAAAACCAGTAGTGGAATAAAAGACTACGACTTTAAGAACTTTTCCATTGCAAAACAAAAGGGACAATATATTTTAATATGTAGCAAAATAGAGGAATGTACCTCACCCAATACATTGTTTTTGAAAAAGCATATTTTGGATCAACAGATTATAGATGTTAATGGGAGAAAAGTGGTTCGTGTAAATGATGTCTCACTATCATATTTAGAAAAGGGCGCTTTTGTAGTTGCGGTAGACATCGGCATAGATGGGCTTCTAAGAAGAATTGGAATTGCTAAACCACTTAAGATGTTAGGTCTTAAGGTTTCTGCTAAGTTAATGCTATGGAATGATGTAGAGGCTATTATAACTTCTAATGAAAGTATTGTACTTTCAAAAACATATGATTCTCTATCCATTCTTCACCCATCAGATCTCGCTGATATTATTGAGGACTTTGATACTAAAACGGGACTCACCATTTTTTCCTCACTTGATAACGCAAAAGCTGCGGATGTCTTAGAAGAAATGGAAGAAGATGCACAAGTTAGTTTCATTGAAAGTTTACCTTCAGATAAAGCTGCAGATGTTTTAGAAGAAATGCCTGCGGATGAAGCTGCAGATATTCTTGATGGTATGAAGGTTGAAAAAGTAGAAGAGCTACTAAATAACATGGAAAAGGAAGCTTCTGACGAAATTAGAGAATTGTTAGGATATAATTCTAAAGAAGTTGGAAGTCTTATGAGTACGGATTTCGTATCTTTTAAAAATAAGCAAACTATAAATGAAGCAATTGAAAAACTAAGAATATTAAAACCCGAAGAAGATGAATTATTCAGCCTTTATGTGTTAGATGAAAATGGTAAATTAATAGGAACTATTTCCTTAAGGGATCTAATCATTTCTGACCCAACTAGTAAAATAGGTGATATTATGAATGAAAAATTTAAATCAATGTTTGATACAGATAGTATTAAAGAGTTGATAAAAAATGTTTCAAAATATAATCTTGTAGCGATTCCTGTTACGGACCATGAACTGAAGTTACTGGGCAATGTTATAATAAATGATATTATTTATGAATTGCTTAAAAATAAAAAAACGGTTAGTTAGAGGAGGTATACTATGAGAGAAAAAATAAATTCAAATAAAAAACCTTGGTTTGTAGGCTTCATGCTGTTTCTATCAGTGCTGGGTCCTGGCTTAATAACTGGAAGTGTAGATAATGATGCTGGTGGTATTTCAGCCTACTCTGTAGCCGGAGCTCATTATGGATATCTTTTACTTTGGACATTAATTCCTTGCTTCATTGCATTACTTGTAGTACAAGAAATGAATGCAAGAATGGGTATCGTAACTCAAAAGGGGTTGGCTGACTTAATTCGAGAAAATTTTGGGGTAAAGATTACCTTCTTTATATTTCTAGGTCTTTTAATTGCAGATATAGGTAATACTGCAACTGAATTTGCAGGTATTGCAGGAAGTTTGCAGGTATTTAATCTTTCAAAATATATATCAGTTCCAGTTGCAGTAATTTTAGTATGGCTACTGGTTGTCAAAGGAACTTATAAATCTGTTGAAAAGATATTCTTAGTTTTTAGTGTATTTTTACTTTCCTATGTTTTTTCTGCGCTGCTTGCTCATCCAGACTGGCACCAAATTGGAACTTCATTAATTAATCCTATACCTTCCTTTAATGGTGCTCATGGAGAAGGTATAGATGCTGCTTGGATTAGTACTGTAATTGGTTTAATTGGTACTACTATTGCACCTTGGATGCAATTTTATATGCAGTCCTCCGTAATAGAGAAAGGTATTAAAATCTCTGAGTATAAATATGAACTTATGGATGTTATTCTTGGATGTACTGTAACGGTGGTAGTTGCTTTCTTTATTATTGTAGCTTGTGCGGCAACTTTGCATAAAGAGGGTATTACTATAAATGAAGCCAAGGATGCGGCAATGGCATTAAAGCCCTTAGCTGGTGATTTAGCATCAAGTATATTTGCCTTTGGTCTCTTGGTTGCGTCAGTATTCTCAGCAACAATTCTTCCACTAGCAACTGCATTTTATATCTGCGAAGCCTTTGGATTTGAAGCTGGAATAAGTAAAACAATGAAGGAAGCTCCAGAATTTTACGGACTATTCACAGCAATAATAATTATTGGTGCCGCAATTATTCTTATTCCAGGTGCGCCATTACTTCAAATTTCTCTTGGATCTCAAGTAATTAATGGAATGCTTCTACCAGTAGTTTTAATTTGTATGATGCTTATGGTAAATAAAAAGGACCTTATGGGTGAATATACAAACAATAAATTCAAAAATTGGGTTGGCTGGATTACAATAGTTATTTTAATAACATTAACTATAGTGTTGTTATTCCAGGCTATAATTCAAATATTGGGTTTTAAGTAAACTTACAACTACCAGCTGTTAAGAAATAAATCAGTCTGTCCAGTATTGCGTTAGTAAGTGTGATATTTGAAAAAACCTTACCCACTTGCTATAATTCCTAGGAATTCGCTTTTTTATTTAGAACAGAAAAAAGGAACTATCTCAATTTAGAAATTACTTACTATTTTGAGACAGTTCCTTCTTTTACTTCAATATTCTTTTACTTCAAATTTACCAAACAGTAAATCGTCATGATAATTGCCGTCTATGAAAAAGTGGTCCTTTAATCTTCCTTCTAATTCATATCCGTTTTTCTCTAGTATTCTAGCAGATCCAATATTGGCGCTCACAACACTAGCATGAATTTTGTGAAGCTTAAGTGATTCAAAAGCGAATCCACTTACTAACTCAACACACTCAGAACCATAGCCCTTATTCCAATATTCTTTATTTAGAACATAGCCAATTTCAGCCTGGTTTGATTCTTTGTCAAAATTGAAGAGCATTGCAGTCCCTATAACGGTTTCAGTTGATTTTACAACAATAGAAGCATACAAATGAGTACCTGCTTCCTCACGTCTTATCAATTCTTCAACATGAGCACGAGTCTCATCAATTGTGTTCATTAGTCTCCAGCCAATATATTTTTTAGTTTCCTTATCGGAGGTGAATACATGCATGGCTTCAGTGTCATCAATGGTTACTGGTTTAAAATAAGTGTATTTTCCTTCTAACGAATGAAATAAATCCTTGTCCATTTTTTTCTCTCCTTAATGCTAAAATGTTATATTATATAATAATATAATAAGTAAATATGCTTATTTTGTAAATGGGTTAGATAGGAATTATGATTCTTTAGCATATAATAACTCCCAATTATTGTTATGTACCCCGAGGATGTGATAAAAACTTGAAGTTTTTACTTTCTAACATTAAATGTAAATAGAGTAGTTTTTACAAATGGATTATCAGATAATAAGATTACTAGCTCTTTAAATTTCTAAACTAAATGTACTTATATAAGGATAGGCTATAATTTTTTATAGATCCTCATTGCAAAGACATAAGCAACAACTATTATTGCTATACATAAGGCGAGGGCAACCCAGATATCATTTCCTACCGATTGGTTTGCTAATAAATTACGAATAGCTTCTACGATAGGCGTTACAGGTGGGAATAATTTTTTCAATCCCTCTAGTGTATCCAGAGCAATGATTTTTCCCTCATGAAGAATAGCGATTTTATCTGCAAGTTGTTCTGCTTCATCTAAATGTTGAGTGGTTAAGAATACTGTAGTTCCTGCATTTTGTAACTCCTTTACAATCTTCCAAACTTCTAAACGTGCTTCTGGATCAAGACCTGTTGTTGGCTCATCTAAGAAAATAATCTTTGGATTTCCCACAAGATTCATTGCGATATCAATTCTTCTTTTCACACCCCCAGAGTAAGTACCCGCTCTGCGGTCTGCAGCCTCCGACATACCAAAACGATTAATTAACTCATCTGCTACTGCATTTGGGTTTTTAAGATGTTTAAGTAACTGGAAATAAAATGAGCAACCTTTGTTGCTTCGGTTCACTGGGTTATCTTTCACCAGTTCAATATAAAAATGCAGTGACTAAGAAGAGTTTTCCTAAAAATGGTTTAGGATACAATATTTAATATGTTATAATTAATTGGGTGTTCACTATCCACCCCAAAAATGAGGTTGAAAAATCAACTTTAATGAGGAGGGATCATTGATGATAAATGAAAACTTAAAAATAAAAAATGTTAAAGATTGCATTCAAGAAAATGTAGTCCCAATAATCTTTGCCTCTCTTATTATTATTGGAATATTCCTTACAAAACAGACGCCACTGTCCATTATGAATGAACTGATACAAGGCTTTATTGGCAACGCCTTTTTGGTGCTTGCATTACTTATCCCAGTAATGGCAGGTATGGGTTTCAACTTCAGTATTGGCGTAGGGGCTATTGCGGGTCAAATAGGCATAATCCTAGTAGTAAACTTTGGATTATCTGGTTTTGTTGGTTTCCTTGCTGCAGTCGCTTTAGCAACACCATTTGCCATCCTATTTGGGATTCTAGCAGGTATGGTACTCAATAAAGCCCGTGGTTACGAGATGATTGCCTCACTGTTTGTCGGGTATGTTGGAAATGGAGTATATAATTTCGTTTTACTCTATCTTATGGGTACTCTTATTCCTATTACCTCTTCACTTTTACTCACAAAAGGTACAGGACTCAAAAATGGCATTTACCTTAATCCTACACTGGGTCACTCCGTTGACGGATTGCTCCAAGTACCCTTCTTCCTTCTAATTATCGCGGCAGGACTTATTTTGCTTGCATTAAGCATTTATCATATGAAGAAAGACATGATGAACTATAATAAAACGCGAGTTCATTCCCGTATCATCCTAGCAGTTGCAGCCATTATCATCAGTGCTCTGATTATGTACATGGATGTCCTTCCAAAAGGGATCAGTGCTCTAAAAGCTGTGAAATTTCCACTCATCACAGGGTTACTCATCGGTTTGTTAGTGGTACTCCATCTATTGATTACACGCACCAAAATGGGAAAAGCTTTTCTTGAAGTTGGTCTCAATCAGAAAAATTCAAAAGACTTAGGGAGTCATGTATCCAAAGTTAGAATCTCTGCCATGGTATTCTCCACTGTTCTTGCATCCTGGGGGCAGATCATCTTTCTGCAAAACACAGGATTTCTAAATACCTATGCCTCTCATATGAATATCAGTCTGCTCGGTCCACTTGCTCTCATTGTCGGTGGTGCTTCAATCAACAAAGCAACAGTTAAAAATGCCCTTCTTGGCATCCTACTCATTGAAAGTTTCTTGATTATAGGAAAGACTGCTCCAAGTAGTTTTGAGACTGTCCGAGTTATCATTTTTAACAGTGCGTTCCTTTATGCCTTTGCAATGTCTAAAAGCAAAAAATACAATTCTGACAGACTATAAACTACACACCTACCAAAAGTCATCGGGGGGCAGTCCTTTTTGTAATATAAGA
>JAKBFR010000094.1 GCA_021837545.1 Bacillota bacterium
AAAACAGGAGAAATTTTTATGAAGTTAATAAAGATCTCATACTTGAAAAATTTGAAACTACTACAAATAACTTAAAAGAACTCATACAAAAATAAAAATTTAATATATAAAATAAAAAGGCAGCAAGGCCTTTCTATTTTACCACATTAGTGCATCTATGTGCACATATACTCCCATCATCGAATTTAATTTGTAAAAAAGTTATTTTACAAGTCATACTATCCTACTCAAGGGAGAATGAATTTAAAAATGCTATAAAAAATATCATCAGATAGATTGATAAAAACTATCTCAATGCCGTAATAATGAATGTTTATTTATTCTTATAACACAAGTTAGATATATAAAAAAACAATATTTTGAAGGGATTTGATTAAAATGAATCTTATAACTGTAGACGAAAAAAAATGTATTAAATGCGAACTTTGTATTAAAGAATGTCCAGTGTCTGTTCTAAAGATGGGAGAAAATGGTCCAGAGGAAATAGCTAATGCCACTTGCATTGCCTGTGGACATTGTGTTGCTATATGCCCTAATGCCGCTATAGATAATGAAAAAACACCTTTAGTACAACAAGTTGATACAAAAGATTTTCATAAGTTAAATTCGCAACAGGCGGAGCACTTTTTAAGATCTCGTCGTTCTATAAGAAATTATCAAGACAAGCCTGTATCAAGAGAAAAACTAACAAAATTAATCAATATTGCAAGGCTAGCTCCTACTGCAGAAAATAGTCAAGGTATATCCTTTGTGGTAGTTGAAGATAAGCAATTAATTGAAAAGGCCGCTGAAATTTCAATTCAGATGATAGAAAACTCACCCTTAAGGTATCTAGTAGAAGAAGCTGTCAGAAGTTACAGAGACGATGGAGTTGATTCAATTTTCCGTGGTGCTCCGAACTTAATAATAACTACTGCAGACAAAGATCTTCGAAGTGCTAGAGATAACGCTGTTTCTTCTTTGACTTATCTAGAATTATATGCTCCTTCATTAGGACTTGGATCATGTTGGGCTGGAATTTTTGAGTATTGTGCATCTATTGAGAATTCACCAATGCTTAAATTATTTAATATTCCAGAAGGAAAAAAGATAACAGCTGCGGTTATGGTTGGATATCCTAAGTATAGCTATAAGAGGCTAGTTGATAGAAATCCATTAGATGTTACATTTATAATTTAATACTGTATTATTTAAATTTCTAAAATTATAATTCATTCATTCATTTACCTTCTCTACAAATTACAAAATATAATTTAGCTTGATTGCGATGTTGAGATTCCAAAATACATATATTTAAGATACACCTATATTTTTTATGGATATATCTTAATTATAATTATCTCAATATCGCAATCTTATTTTTATTCATTTCTTTAAATCACAATATAGATTTTTCATACACTTTTGTTGTTCTATATTTTTATCTTTTCATTTCCATATGACACCTTATCTCTTTCCTTTTCTTAAAACACAGATTCTAGGGCCGTGAGGCGTGGAAGTGGAACACCTAGTATTCTTGCATCAGCAAGTACATCCTTTGGAAAAGAGCTAATTGCATCTTCTTCTATCGTTCATTTGCTTCCATGATACTGTCTTTCCAATTGATGATAGAGTTTTCTTATTTGAACTGAACGTTCGACCACTTCATTAAAGTACATATCTTTCATCTTCATCCTCTTCTTTCTATAAAAACTTATAATTTATTTGTTTACTAAATTGTGAGAACATATTCTTATATGAATTAATCATCATACCTTGCTTAACTTGACTACTATCTGCCATATTTAAAACTATAAACATTAAAAACTCCATTATTCCATTTAATTATAGAATCATTTATTTTAAAGCTAAGTTTTAAGTTTGGTAATTTGATTAAAAAAAAGATAGTCATATGACTATCTTTTTACAATTACCTCCAACGTCTTATGCTGCTGCATAGTCCCTCATGCAGTACCATCGACGCTATAGATTTTAACTTTCCTGTTCGGAATGGGAAGGAGTTTTATCATTTTCCAACTATTCCACCTTTCTTTCCTTTACCTTTATCTTTATTATTAGGAAAACCAATTTCTGAAGTAGCCTCAGTTTTCACCCCATTTAAATCAGTTCTTTTTTTAGACACTGACTTCCTGTTAGTTTCACTATTATTTAAAGACATGTGAATCTACCTCCCTTAATTATAATTTTGTTTTGCAGTAATATATTAACCACAATCATAAATTATACTCATCAGAAATGTTACCAAAAAGTAGTATTCTACTTATTATGCATGCTTATACACTAGCTATAGTTGCTGTATATAATCATCTTATTACAATACAACATTCTCCTGCATTTCCTAGTCTATATTAATAATATTCTCTCCTTAATTATTACCTTGTTTTTTAAGATAAGCGGATAATTTGCACAGTACTGTACAAACTAACTCTGTGAAAATACTATGCTAAGGAGGTATTTTAATGACAAAAGATAGTCAACCAGATAATAAAATAGCAAGAATGGAAAAATGTAATTATCAAACTCCAATAACTGAAGAAGGGCATAACCATAATCCTAATGCAAAACATAAGTCTATAAAGAATGAGGGATTTAAAAGTCAACATTTCAATAGATTTGGTAATTAACAAAATGTGACCAAGTGAAAATTCACTTGGTCGTATTTTATATTTGAACTATAAATTTTCACGCCTTTTTCTCATTACCATACTTCATAATACGTTCTTCATTGCAATGTTCAATATCAAACTCTTTAATATAACTTAACTAGCTTAAATTAAGTATAAATTATTGTAACTCAGAATAGCATTTATTAACTATTTCTTTAATTTCTGCTGCTGGTTCACTTCCTGATAAAACAAGCAATTGATCATTAAAATTATTATTAAAAATTTGGCAGTAAAAGTCTTTACCCATTTCATCTACATCTTCATAGTTTTCCACTAACTTTTGAAGCAAAGCTTCTTCATCAAGACCAGTTTTATCTATAAAATAATATAAATTTAATTTATTTACATACGCATTTATCCTATTAAAGTTATCTTTATTTACAACAAACCCAACAATGGAATCTTTATCGGTTTTCTTAGCTCCCTTTTTAATAGTTACTCCACAGACAGATACCTCGGGTATTTTCTTTATCTCAATTTTTTTATATGCTACTCTGGTAAGATCTAAGTGTTCTATTATTTCTGTAAATGAAATTTTGGATTCTTCTTGAGTTCCGAAAGATAGTAGTTTAGAATCTAAAACTCCTAAACATAAATTATCCCCAATTAGCTCATTTAAAACCTTTACTTTAAAAGCATCCTTTTGTTTTATTCCATAATATTCTACAAAGGTCTTAATTCTATCTTCATCTTCTTCGCTTCTTACCTTTAACTTATTTCTACCAAATAAAAACATATTTTCCTTCTCCTTTAATCAGTAATATATAATATTATAATATATTACTACTGCACAGTCAAAAGTTATGTATACTTAATAGACCAGTAAATCCTCACAAAAATGAGAGCTTACACTACATAAGCTCTCGCTAAAATTCATTATTTTCTGCGAAGATAAAATCATCGTAGTTAGAATAGTTTTAAGATTGTCTTACCTTTAATAATATTATTACTATTATATCTTTGTAGCATGTCCATTCTTATCAAAGTGATATCCATAAATATCTATATCAGTAATTAGCTCACCTGATGAGTAAGTTAGATAATCATATCCTTTATCCTTAAACCACCCAGTAACCATAGCTCCATCTGAACCAAAGTAATACCAATATCTATTTATCTTTTGCCAACCTATTTTCATTACTCCATCATTTAAATCTCCAAGGTAATACCATTTATTATCTTTCAATAACCAGCCTGATTTCATTGAGCCATCATCAGAACGGCCTAAATAATACCAGTTATTGCTTTCTTGCTTCCAATCATAAAGCATCCATCCTTCACTATCAAATAGATACCATTTCCCATTTATTTTTTCCCATGCATCTTTAGTATAACTTCCATCATCGTGTCTGTACCACCACTTACCAGCTTTAATGATCCATTCTCCTGATTTAGTAACAATATCTAATAATATACCTTCTGTAAATGAATTAACATCACAGCTTTCGCTTACTCCAATAATATTTCCTTTATCAGTATATTGGTGTCCTACTCTATTTGTAAAGAAATTAGATGGTAAGTTCCAAGGATTATTATTATAATTAGCTTCCCAGAATGGCATATCTTTAATAACATCCTCAGCATCTGCTATAGTATCTATAAAGCTTGTATAACTATATATACCTAATGTTAGTGGGCTTAATTGTTTAAATGCAGCAACAAATCTTTTAACATAGTTTGCTATACCACTAAAATTTATCTCAACATCCATCATAGGCACTAAATCCCAATCAAAAGCTTTTATCTTCTCATAAAAGTTTTGGGCTTGAGCTTCTGGTGCGCTAGTGCCAACCAAAAAATGATAAGCACCCACTTTTAATCCATTACCTTTACATTCGTTATAGAATCCTTCCATGGTACTATCTTTAAAGGTAGATCCTTCGCTTGCTTTTACATATACATATTCTACTCCATCATTTGCAACTGAACTAAAATATATACTTCCATTATTATTTGATATATCAATTCCTTTTATATATACCATAATTATTACTTCCTTTCTTACATAACATAATATGAAAGAGTAACCATAATGGATACTCTCAAATAAAATTTTATAGAAAGATGCACTAAAGTATTTTTTCACATAAATTTCACAAAGGTACATTATAATGTACTTGTAACCAGTTATTACTAGGTTAAAGTATATTTTTATTAATGTACAATCAAAAAATTTATATATTGCGAGGAGAAATGATTATGAAAAAGAATAAAATATTAGGAATTGCTATTGCAGCTATGATTTCAATGTCAAGTATTGTTCCAGCATTTGCAGCTGATACTACTACACAGAACCTAACAACTAATGTAACTGTCGGTCAAGTACAACAAGTTAGTGAAGCAGATAAACTTGCAAAACTCACTCAAAGAGCAGCAAAATTTGGAATTGACATTACAGGTTTGACTAGCGATCAAGCAAGAGATAAAATAAGAGCAGCAGTAGCCGCAAAACTTGGAGTTGATATCACAGGTCTTTCATCAGAAGAAGCAAGAGCTAAAATCCAAAGTGCAAGAGCTGCAAAGCTTGGCGTTGATATTACTAGCTTAACATTTGATGAGGCACAAACTAAAATACAAGAAGCCCTTGAAGATAAAACCTTGGCTACAACTGAGAATCTTTCAGCAAAAGCTGCAGTTCTTGGAATTGATATAACAGGATTATCAAATGAAGATGCTAGAGCTAAAGTAACAGCAGCCATTGAAGCTAGAAATCTTGAAAGACTTACTCAAAAAGCAACTGAACTAGGCGTTGATATTGCTGGCCTATCAAATGAAGAGGCTAGAGTTAAAGTTCTAGCAGCAGAAGCTGCAAAGCTTGGAATAGATATTACAGGATTAACAAATGAAGATGCAAGAGCTAAAATAAAAACAGCTATTGAAGCTAAAAATCTTGTAGAACTTACTCAAAGAGCAACACAACTCGGTGTTGATATAACAGGATTATCAAATAAAGACGCTAGAGCTAAATTAAATCAAGCAGAAGCTTTAAAACTTGGTATAGATGTCACAGGTCTATCAAATGAAGAAGCAAGAATTAAAATCCAAAATGCGAAAGCTACAAAGCTAGGAATAGATATAACTGGGCTATCAATCCAAGATGCAAGAGCTAAAATACAAGCAGCATATGAAACTAAAAAAGATGAAGTAACTCAAAAACTTTCTGGTGTAGCTTCAAAAATTGGAGTAGATATTACAGGTCTTTCTAATAAGGATGCTAGAGAAAAAATTAAAGAAGCTCGTCAAGAAAAAAATACAACAAATACTACTATCGCACAATAATTTAATTCAAAATGTAATTATCAAACCCCAATAACTGAAGAAGTCCATAACCATAATCCTAATGTAAAACATAAGTCTATAAAGGATGAGGGCTTTAAAAGTCAGCATTTCAACAGATTTGGTAATTAAGTCATATTAAAGAAAATAATAAGTCAAAGTTGCCACATGTATTGTGTCAGATAAGGATGCAAATTTAGTTAATATATGCTATTAGCTAGATTTGCTTCTTTTCCTTATCTTTAATGGTTAAATCCTATTTAGTCCACCCCATTATTTATATAGTACGATATGGACCTTTTAAACTTTTTACTGTGAACTAACTTCCAAATTTCTTTTTCAGTATCAGAAACTCCATTTTCCGGAATGTATTGACCCCATAAGTCGTAACTTTTTCGTCCATATAAAATTGTATCTATACTAGTTTAAAACATTACAACACTCTTTTTCAAAATATATTGTTGGAAAATATCCTTTTCTTCATTTACATAAATTAGAATTTATTATGTTCTTTTTGTTTATTTATCAAAACATGTTAAATCAGTTTCAAGCATTATATTGTAAAAAGATGCTCGAAATAGTTAGATATTATACTTATTAGTGTTAATTGTCAATGATATGATAAATGATATAGCAACTGTAAAAATTACAAATAGAAAAACTGCACTATACGAACCATTAAAGATAGTAATCATATATCCCATAATTGATGGTGCAAGAATTCCTGCTAGTTGTTGCCCAAAATTAAGAATACCTGTTGCTGTTCCTATTGATTCTTTTTTAGTGTATTTTAATGGTATAACAAAGATTGCTGTAGAGGATACACCTATTGCTACCGTCGTTATAGTTAAGTAAAAGACCGCTAATTGAACAGTATCTGAAGTATACATAAGATAAGTGAATATTACTGTTATAGCAAATGTTATACATAAAAATACCCTTTCGCGGCCTGCCATTAGTTTATCTAAAATCCAGCCACTAAAATTCATACACACAAAGGTTATGATCCATGGTATAGAAGATAGTTTCCCCATAGTAACCATGTCTAAATGTCTAACTTTTATCCAATAAGAAGGCATCCACGAATTCATGCCCCACATAAATACACCAATACTAAATTGCATAATAGTAAGTTTCCAAACAATTGGAATCTTTAAAACTTCTTTTAGTGGTGTTTTTGTTATATTTTCATTTTTAACCTTTTCACCTTCATGTCTCGAGCTTCTAGATACTATAAAAAATGCTGCTGAAATTATTAATCCGCATATACCAAAAAAATAAAATGCACTTCTCCACCCTCTGCCAACCATTAACCTAGACACGATAAGTGTTCCTAATGCATATCCAATTGCTGATGATGATACTAAAAAGGATTTAGCCCTAGCACGTTTTTCTTTTGAAAAAAGTTCTGCAATAGTCACTGAACTTGCAGATGGAAATCCTCCTTCACAAGCTCCAAACATAAAGCGAACTGCAATAAGCGAAGTGAACGACCATACCGTTCCGGTAAGACATGTAAATATTGACCACAAGACAATAATTGTAGTAACTATTCTTTTTGATCCAAACTTATCTGCAAGATATCCACCCATAAGACTCATAAATGAATAACTAATAAAGAAACTACTCATCATAAGTCCTATTTGGCTCGTATTTAAACCAAATTCCTTTGAGATGGATATTGATGCTACATTAATAGCAGTCTTATCTAAGGTACCAAATGTCCACGCCAAAAATAGAATTGCTAAAGTTAATATGCTGCGGTCCTTTTTCAAAGTTTTCATCAAAAAATCTCCCTCTTTATTTCTAATTTCAATGAGAATAATAAAAACTTCCTAGAATTCTTCTTATATCTTCATCTAGAAATACTTTTTCACAATCTGGTGTTTATTATGCAATTCTGATCTTAATGGCATTATATATTGCTCATAATAAAAAATATTTCATTTTACATGTATATTAAATTTAATACTGCACACACTAATATTAGAAAGAGGTGATTCTGATGGAATTAGATTTTGAAAACAATATTTTAGGATTAGTCCGAAAATGATTTTAAAGTCCCAATAAGTACACTTATTTCTAAATGAAACCAGGGTTTAAGAATAAACCCTGGTTTTGTTTTCTTTTTTATTATACTCTGAGTTTAACTTATGATAATATAATCGTCTTTTTAGCTGCTATAACACTTGGTAATAAATTCAAGGTTTTTATATTGCAATGTGAAAATCTAGTATCTTCTAAAATAATTATTTTCTTTACACTAATTATTAATGCTATAGGGTATTTTGATGTAACTAATGTTATACGCATAAGTAATGGATTAGAATGAAAAAATCCTATTTAATATGTACTTATCACCAAAATACTTTTCCAAATGCTCAATTAAGTGGTATATTATAATTTGAATTTAATAAAAAAATAAATAAACATAAGAGGTAATTTACATGAAAACAACATCACCCTATTACTATAAAGATTTTAAATGTGTAGGTTCAAAATGCACTGATACCTGTTGTGCTGGGTGGGAAATCGTAATTGATGAGGAAACACATGCACATTATACAAATGTATCAGGTAAATTTGGTGAAAGATTAAAATCTAACTTAACATTATATGAAGATGGCGAACCTGGTTTTGTATTACAAAATGATAATTGTCCATTTTTAAATAAAACTAATCTTTGTGATATATATACTGAACTTGGAGAAGATTGTCTTTGCTATACATGCAAGACATATCCACGGTTCGAAGAGGAATATGGTAGTTTACGTGAAATAGGAATATCTTTATCCTGTCCTGAGGCTGCAAGATTAATTCTCCAAGATTCTAAACCAGTAACTTTTGAAGTTTCAGAAGATGATGAAATGGTATGTACATATGATGATATAAATTTTGATCTTTTTACTCATGTAATATCATCTAGGAAAATAGCCTTAGATATAGTACAAAATCGATCTATAAGTTTTAATCATAGAATTGCACTACTTGTTAATTTTGCTCACGATATTCAAGAAAAAATAAATAAAAATAACTTATCCCAAATTGCTGATATAAGAAATAAATATTCTAAGGAATATTATCAAAAAGATCTAATTAATATAGTGGATCACTATGAAATCAAACAAAATCATAAGTATGATAATATGCTTAAATACATGAATATTTATAAAAACCTTAATCCTATTAATGATAACTGGCCAAAAATAATAGACCATGCTATTAACTGTTTTCATAAAATAGATGATATTGCTTTTTATCAAAAACAATATGATGATTTTAATGAATATTATAAAAATAAAACCTATGAATATGAAAATTTAATGGTATATTTTATATTCCAATATTTTATGAAATCTATTTTTGATGAAGAGTTATATTCTAAAGTTACATTAGCTGTCATGAGTTATCTTATTATTAAAGAATTAGATGTAGTAAGATGGATTGATAATAAATATAGTTTTGATATAAATGATCAGATAGACATAATGCATATGTATTCTAGAGAAATAGAAAATTCAGAAAAAACCCTTTATGATCTTGAGGAAATGTTTAATACCAATAAACTATTTGATTTAAAAGAACTACTTATTTTAATAATGAATTAGACCTAGGCAGTATAT
>JAKBFR010000095.1 GCA_021837545.1 Bacillota bacterium
TTTTGCAACTCACCTCCCGTTTTTGTTTTGCTTAAGCAACTTAATAATAACACGGAGGTGCTTTTTTTATCAAATTTCATATTTGATTAATAAACAGGAATGTTGAGCATTGACAATTGATCATTGGAAATTAGTAAATTCAAATTAATTAATATAAGTGTAAACCATAATGTGTTTATCTATACAAGTAGGAGGTTTAAATGAATCTTAATTTTTTAAATGTTCATCATCTTAGAATGAGAAAAATAGGAGCTTATGCTCTTTTGTTTAGAAATAGTATTCAAAAGGGTACCTGGAAAAAATTTGGTTTTGAAGAAGGTTATGAACAGGATAATATGATTTTTGCACTTCTTCTTTTTATTATGGAAGAATCTTTAAAAGAAGACATTTGTACTATAGATGATATAGGACAGTTTATTGATGAAGTTAATTCTATATATTTCAAAAAGCAATTATCCTATGATGACAGCAGAGAATTAGCTGATTTTATGGTAAACACAATTTTGTGCAATGAAGGTATACCAATGTATTTTAAAACAATGAATTTTAAGGGCAATGAGTATGAAGACATTAATATCAGTTTTGTAAGAAATAAAATTGAATATGTTGATGGGGTAAAAAGAGTATCATATTTATTAACGGATGATGCTTATTCATTACTTTTATCTACTCTTGAAGTAGAAGAAAATATGAAAATAACAATAAATGAAATGATCTTTAAGCTGCATTTAGAGAAGGCGGATTATGATAAGGCTGTAGATGATATTAAAAATATTTTTAGTTTGTTTAGAGCAAGAGTTCAAAAAATGGAAGAAGCCATAAGAAAGATTAAGGAAAATCCTTTAAGTTACTCTACTGAGGAGTATCATAATATTATGGTAGGCAACTTAGAACTTATAAAAGAAAGTAAATTAAAATATCAACTTCATAGAGAAAATGTTAATGAAAGAATTAAAGAGTTTGAAGATAAAAATATACATATTCAAGAGCTAAATCAAGAAGAAAAGGATACTGTAAATAATTTAAAAATAATAGAAAATTATTTAAGCAGGACTATTGATGAAGATCAAAGAGTACTAAAAAAGCATTTTGATTTAAAAAGCATTTATGGAAAGGAACTTGAAAACATAACTAAAATGTCTCTTATAGAACGATTTGATTTAAAAAATGAGGTTTTTGATAAAGTTACGGAAGATATTAAAAATCTTGAAAATATTCATTTATTTTTAAAGCCCCTTTTTAGTAAGAGGCCCGATAAAAAATACAATATAAATAAAGCTTTGGAATTCCAAAAAACAATTAAGAAAGATGAAGCTGAAGAAGAAGTTATTTCATTTAATGAAGCAGATTTAATACAGGAAGATGCACAAAGAAAAATTGAAAAGTTAAATAAGTACAAAGCTGCTATAGAAATATTACTTGAATTAACCTATGATGAAGAAAATATTTCATTAAGTGGAATTTTCAAATTAATTGAAAACAGTGAATTATTGCGTAACACACTAGTTCCAAATGTAAGAATATTTAGAGAGATTATTATTGAAATGCTTAAAAATGGAATAATTAATATTGGAGATATTATAGAGGAACGTAAGGATAATCTTGAAAATGAAGAAGTGGATTTTCAATTAAATAGATGTATTTTAGAGCTTATAGAAAACAAAAGTGAATTAAAAAATATAAAAGAGTTTAGAATTACAAAGATTATAAACAAAGAGGACATAAAACTTGAAAATGTTACAGATGAAGATGGAGCAGTAAAGAATTTTATTTGCTCTGATATATTATTTGAAATAGTAAAGGGGTAGGATTAATGAATTATTCTATTGATGAAATTAATAAAAGTAATCAGATATTTTATTATCTTTTAAAGAAAGGTGAATTAAAAGATAGTGAAGTAGAATTATATAAAGCTTATTCAGAAAATGAGAATATTTCAGAGCTAGTTAAGAAATTAGGTGAAACTTCAGAAGCTTCAGTTAAGAAATATGGAGGCGTAGTATATTTAATTCCTAATGAGGATAATGACTTTTTAGGTTATTCTAAGGGTGAATTAAAAAGGCTTCTATGCAAATCAGATGCTAATGATAAAGACTATTATCTTTCTCAATTTATTATTTTAACTTTCCTTGTAACTTTTTATAATTCAAAGAGTTTATCGAGCAAGTCCAGAAATTATATTAAGGTTGGAGAATTTCTAAACATTATAACTGAAAAATTAAATGAAGGTGTAGAGAGAAGCAGTGATGAAACTTCTGGAATAGCTTTTTCTAATATTTTGGAAAGGTTTGAATCATTAAAGAGTTCTGAAAAGAAAACTAATGCAAAAACAACCAAAGAAGGATTTGTAAATGCAATATTGAAGTTCTTAGATGAACAGGGGCTGATTGATTATATCCAAAGTGATGAAATAATTAAAACTACAAAAAAGCTGGATAATTTCATGGATTGGAATTTATTAAATAGAAATAATTATAATAGAGTTTTAAAAGCTTTAGGAGAGGATATAAATGAGCAGGATTAATAAATTAAGATTTTGTAATTTAAATTATAATAATAATTCAATGAAGATAAATGATGAATTATTTATCTTAAATGGTGAAAATACTCTGTTTAATTTAAGGAATGGAGGAGGAAAGTCTGTCCTTGTTCAAATGATTTCAGCTCCATTTGTAGGTGGTAGAAAGAGAGATACAAAGGACCGGGAATTTTCAAGCTATTTTACATCTAGCACACCTACTTATATTTTAGTTGAATGGAAACTTGATGATGCAGCAGGATATTTATTAACAGGAATGATGGTTAGAAAAAAGGATTATTCCTCAGATGAAGACTCTAAGGAAAAATTAGATATTTATAATTTTATATATCAATATAATGAAGCTAATCCTTACGATATTAAAAGCATTCCTTTTATTGAGCAGACAGATAATAAGAAAACAGTAAAAACTTATAGTAACAGCAAGAAATTATTTGAGAAATTAAAGGGTGATAGGGAATTAAAATTTAATTATTATGATATGAATAATACTGCAACATCTAGAGCGTATTTTGACAAATTAAAAGAATATAAAATTGATAGAAAAGAATGGGAAAGCATAATAAAGAAAATCAATTTAAAAGAGTCTGGATTATCAGATCTTTTTACTAATGCAAAAAACACTGAAGGTCTTGTTAAGGAATGGTTTCTACCTAATATTGCAATTAAGTTAAATAAAGACAATGATAGGATTAAAGAATACAGAGATTTAATTAATAGCTATATTTTAACATATAAAAACAACGAAAATTCCATTGAAAAGAAGAGAAAGATAGAGCTTTTTAATGAAGAAATAAAGGTTGTATATGAAGGCTGCAATACATATTTAGATACAATTAATAATAGAAAGTTCCAGGAAAATAAGATAGCAAATATTATAGAGGAATTAGACAATAAACATGATTTTAATGAAAAAGAAATAGAAAAACTTGAAAATGAAATAAGAAAAATTGATGATAGCATTAAAGAATTAGGCTACGAAAAATTATCATTAGAAATATATAAGAATAAAGATCAATTAAATGATTTAATAGTAAAGAAAGATAATCAAAATAGATTAATAAGTGAAATTATTGAAAAATTAGATAGTTTAAAAAATAAGAGAAATATTTATGCTTGTGCTAATATTTATAATAGGTATCAAGAGACATCAAAAGAATTACAGGATATAGAGAATAAATTAGAAATCTTAAAGCGAGAAAAAGAAGATAATACTCCAAGAATTAACGATTTAGGATTTACAATAAGAAATATTTTAAATGATGAGCTTGAATCCTTAAAGACATTAATTAATGAAGAAAAAACTAAAAAGGATTCTTTAAATCAAGAGAAAGTTGATTTAGAAAAAGAAGTAAAAAGCAGCAGGGAAAAATTAGGCAGATTAATTCAAAATTCAGGTAAGTTTCAGGAAGCAATAAAGGGTTTTGATAAAGAAGAAATTAGATTTAACAAAAAATATAATGAAAATTTATATAGAAACATTGAAAAACTTTATAATAATCAATTTATCCTGGAATTAGAAAAGAAAATTGAAGATAGAATAAATGAAATTACTAAAGAAATAACAAAATTAACAAGAGAATTAATTGATAGTAATGAAGAAGTAAAAAGGAAAGAGAATAAAAAACAGTCTATTAATGAAGATCTTGTTAAAGCAGATTCAAATTTAAAAATCCAAAAGGAGAATTTATCTAATCTGGAAAATCAAATAGAAGAACGCAAGGAAATATTAAAATATATTGGATATCCAAAGGAAAAGTTATTTGAGACAGAAGATATTATTCAAAATTTTAAAAGAGAAATTAAAATAATAAGAGGAGACGAAAGCAAACTAAAAAAAGCAAAAGATGAATTAAAAAGCGAAGTTGAAAAATTAGAAACAGGCAGAGTTTTGGAATTGTCAAAGGAAGTTCTAAATGCTTTAAAAGCAAAGGATATCAGCATAGTTTATGGAATGGAATGGCTTAAGAAAAATAATAAATCTTCAAAAGAAAATGAAGAGATAGTTAATAATAATCCTTTTATTCCATATTCGTTGATTATGGATAATAGGGATATTGAAATTTTAACTAAAGAAAAAATAGACGTATTTACATCAAATCCTATATCAATTGTAAACAGAGATTCATTAGAAAAAGTAATAATTAATAAGGACTCAAACCTTGCATTCGAAGGCGATGTTAAGTTTTTAATTTCTTTCAACAATAAACTACTTAATGAAGAGGAATTAGAAGAACTTATTAATTATAAAAAAGAAAAAATCACTGAATTTGATGATGAATTAGCTAAAAAATTTGATGAAATACAATTGTATGAAGATAAAATGAATAAGGTTAAATATTCTAATCTGTCCTTTGAAGGCTATGAAAATACAAAAAATGAAATAAATAAATTAACTGATAGTCTTCAAGAATTAAAAGGTGAAGAAGTAATCGTCAGGGAAGAAATTAATGGGCTAAAGAAATTAATTGATGAAACTGATAATAATATAAATAATCTAAAGAAAGAAAATGATAAATCAAATAGTAAAAAAGATGATTTCAATGAGTTGAAATTAGATTATGAAAAGTATTTGAAAAATCTTAATGAAGATAAAATTAATCAAGAAAAAATAAATGTTTTCAATAAAAAGATTGAAGAAAATATAAAAAGAGAAAAAGAATTAATAGATTTTATAGAACAATGCAAGGATACAATCATTAGTTATAATACTAAAAAAGACAATACTTCAAATGATTTATTAAATTATGAAGGCTATAAGACAGGAGAAGTAATAAAAAAAGATAAAGAAGATTTACTTTCAGAATATAGCTCATTAACAAAGAATATAACAGATACAGAAGCAGAGCTTAGGGAAAAAGAAAAATTAGCCAGAGATAAATATAAAAAAGAAGAAGAAACACTTATAAAAAAGGCTGAGGATTACAAGTTAAAAGATGAAGATTATAAAACAGTAATTTATAATATTGATAAAGAACGTGAAATAGAAATTGAAATAGAAAAGAAAGAAGATTACTTAAATAATGAAAAAGATAATTTATCCAATATATCAAGCAATATAGCAGGCTCAGAAACTTCACTTAATGTTAAATTTAATAACTTAAAGAAAATATATGAAACAGATAATCCTAAAAGTAAAGATTTATTATATGAGAAAGATTATAAGAAAGAAGAAGCAGAATTAAAGGTAGAAAAGAATATATTAAGTGATAAAATGGGGAAAGTAAATAAGCTTTTAAATACTATAGATACAAGCAGGAGAAGTTTTGATGAGTTTAATCATTTAGTTATAGAAGAAATAATAGAACTTGAATTAAATTATGATAATCTTAAAGATGATATTGGAATGGCAAAAAGAGATTTAAATAAATTTAAAGACAAGGAAACAAAGGATGAAAGCCGACTTTATAATAATTTAAGGGATATAAAGGATACTGGTGAATTTAAAGAAGACTTACTATTTAAGGAACCATTAGAGACACTATTGTTTATAGTATCAAAACCTGAAGAATTATTGAAAAACCTTAATATTATTACCCAAGGATATAATAGCTTAGTAGAAAAGTTAATCAGCGATATAGAGCTTATAAAAAAAGAAGAAGAGACAGTAATTGAAAGTCTCCTTGAATACATTAAAGAAGTTCATGAAAATATTAATAAAATAGACAGTAATTCTTCAATTACAATTAAAGATAAAAGTATAAAAATGCTTAATATAAAGGTTCAAGAATGGGAAGAAAATAAAGAAATTTACAAAATAAAGCTTAAGGACTATATAGCAGAAATTAGGGAACAATCAATAATCAATTTAAATAAGAATGAAAGTATTGATAATTTAATAAGCACTAAAATCAATATAGAAAAGATGTATGATGAAGTTGTGTCAATTAGCAGCATTGATATTAAGCTTTATAAAATTGAAGAAGATAAACAAAGAAAAATAAGTTGGGATGAAGTTGCAAAAAATTCAGGGGGAGAAGGATTCCTATCAGCTTTTGTTATACTATCTAGCCTAATGTCATATATGCGTAAAGATGAAACTGATATATTCAGCAGAAAGGAAGATGGAAAAGTTCTAATTATGGATAATCCTTTTGCACAGACAAGTTCTGCTCATTTATTAAAGCCGTTAATTGAAGTGGCAAAGAAGAGCAATACTCAGTTAATATGTTTATCTGATCTTAGAGGAGATGCTATTTTAAATAGATTTGATAATATATATTTGTTAAACCTCATATCCTCAAAAACTTATATGGGAAATAAATATCTAAAAGCAGAGCATATAAAAGGAAATGAAGATGAGGGACATGTACTGACAGCTTCAAGATTTAAGATAGAGGAACAAATTAGATTGTTTTAAAATTTAACCACGTGTTTTTTCACGTGGTTAAATTTATTATGTAAAACAAGAGTTTATGTAAGGTAAACTCTTGCTTTTGTGTTAATATATAGATATGTTGTATTTTGTTAGGCGTACTTTAAATGATATTTCAAAAAACATAAATACAAATATATACGGAGCTTCATTCACTTAAAGATTATAAATCTGTAAGTAGAGGCAAGGTAACAGATAATGGCCAAGAATACGAACATATGGGATTTTCACTTCCAAGTGGATTTCCAAGTAGAATATTATATAGAATTCTATCTGGTTCAAATAAGAAAGTAGTCATAGAAGGATTTTATAAGCACAATGAAAAGTTTCTTCGGTAAGTATATAAATAATAAATTGTGAAGAAAATATAACTTCTTATTTTGCGTGTAAAAGAAATTTACGAATAAAGCATAAAAAATGCTTGACTGTGAGCCCACTCTAAGTAGTAAGCTAATATTAAGAAAAGAAATTTTAATGAATTATTTGACATAAGAAAGGAATTGATAAAATGAAAGTATTATTAGTAAATGGAAGTCCACATAAAGAGGGGTGCACTTATACTGCACTAACAGAAGTTTCAGAGACACTAAACAAAGAAGGAATTGAAACAGATGTTTTCTGGATTGGCAATAAAGCTTTAAATGGATGTATTGCCTGCAGGGTATGTGCTACTAAGAAAAAATGCGTATTTGAGGATAGAGTAAATGAATTTCTTGATATAGCAGCCGATTATGACGGGTTTATTTTTGGATCACCAGTACACTTTGCATCAGCAGGTGGTGCCATAACATCATTTTTAGATAGAGTATTTTATGCAGATCTTAATGGAGGCAGCCAGTCATTCTATTTAAAACCAGCAGCATGTGTCATATCAGCAAGAAGAGCCGGAACAACTGCAACTTATGATCAGTTGAATAAGTATTTCGGATTAATGCAGATGCCAATTGTTTCATCGCAATATTGGAATATGGTTCATGGTGCAACTCCAGATCAAGTTAAGCAGGATATAGAAGGACTTCAAACTATGAGAACTCTAGGAAGAAACATGGCGTTTTTCTTAAAATGTAAGGAAGTTGCTCTTAAGAATGGTGTGGAAATGCCAGAAAGAGAAGCTGCTACATTTACCAATTTTATAAGATAATATTGTATTTTAATAAGAGTTTACAAGGTAAACTCTTATTTTGTTCGTCCAGCATGTTTGCTGAGCCGGCAGGCTGAAAGAAGCCTGCGTCGCCGTCCCGATAGGAAGACAACTCGAATGCAAGTGCGTTACTGGTAACGGTAATGTATGAAGGAAGCGCTAGAGGACATGTGGAACATAACGCAAGTAAACCAAGTATTGGCTTATAAAGTGGATAACCTTGCAAAAAGTGGGAAAGTCCTAAATTCGGTAGTTATTTTATAAGTTCTTATGGATGGGTTCACATGGGGCAGGCAAACTTAACTGGAGAAGCCTTATATTATCTTAGAAATAAGTAAAACCAAACAAGTTGAAAGATAAGAATGGTCTATGTAGTGTGAGGTGGCAGATGATTCCGTAGTAGTAATTAATTCTGAGCCGATGAAAGGTGGCAACATTCTGGAGGGGAAAACTCAGAAGATATTATGCAAAACGTCATAATAGGCTAGTTATAATCAAAAGTTATTTTTAGTTGCGAAGGGATGAAGGTAAATCGAAGTAATCAAATTAGGTACTTGAAAATATAAACTAGGTAAAGACAAAGAAGGTTGGAAAACTGGAAGGAACGATTAAGGAGGATATCGAATAATTTATCTTCCGTAGCACGTCCGTGCCGAGAACAGTAACTATTTCTGTAATATGAATAGGTATATTGCGTTAAGCTAGAGAAACCATTCAAAATAGTGAAACAAAGGTCGGTTTATATGAGTATGGAATTTTAAGGAGATTGGCAAAACAAAAGGAGGGAAACAATGAAAAAGTATTATAGTTTAATAGATAAAATCTATAATAAAAATAATATTTTAAAAGCTTTTAAGCTAGTAAAGAAGAACAAGGGAGCTCCAGGAATAGATGGAGAGACTGTTCAAAACTTTGAATGCTTACTAGATGAAAGAATTAATGAAATTCATTGTGAACTCAAAAATGGTGACTATAAACCCAATGCGGTAAGAAGGACATATATAGAAAAAGATGATGGAAGTAAAAGACCGTTGGGAATTCCAACAGTTAAAGATAGAGTTGTACAACAAGCGGTTAGAAATATAATTGAACCAATTTTTGAACCAGATTTTCATCCATCAAGCTATGGATACAGGCCTAAACGTTCCTGCCAAATGGCAGTTGCGAAAGCAGAAGGATTTGCAAATCATTGGGGATTAGAATATGTAGTGGATATGGATTTATCTAAATGTTTTGACACATTAAATCATGAATTAATAATAAAATCTGTTAATAAAAGAATTAGTGATGGTAAAGTGCTTAAACTTATAGAAGCATTTTTGCAAAGTGGAATACTAGAAGATGGTTCGTTTTATGAAACTACAATAGGAAGTCCTCAAGGTGGGGTTATATCTCCG
>JAKBFR010000096.1 GCA_021837545.1 Bacillota bacterium
CTTGATCTCTTGTCTGCTTCTTCTTTTGCCTTACTTTCAATATCTTTTATCATTAAAGCAGCATCATGTGTAATTTCTTTTCTAATTTCATCTAAAAGAATTGCACGAGCTTCTTCACCAGAAAGGGCTGATACTCTCTCAAGTTCTGCTCTTCTATCCTCATAAAGTTTCTGTACCTTTGCTTCCACTTGTTCTACTTCAAGCATTCTTTCATTGATTGTTTCGTCTTTCTTTTCAAGAAGTTCACCTTTCTTATCAAGCGATTCTTCTCTTTGGATTACTCTTCTTTCAAGCCTCTGAATCTCACTTCTTCTTTCACGAGATTCCTTATCAAAATCATTTCTTAATTTATGAAGTTCTTCCTTTGCCTCAAGGATTGATTCTTTTTTAGCTGTTTCTGCATCCTTTTTAGCTCTAATTAAAACTTCTTCTGCTTCTTTTTCAAGCGATTCAACTTTAGTTTTCGATGTATTTTGAATCGTTTTATAAACCACTATTCCTAATACTAATAAAACTACTACATCTATTAATATCATTAACGCTATTCCCACATAAACACCTCCCAATTTATTATTTTCTCATTATATTCTAACAAGAAAGTATAGTCGGTGTCATACTCTTCGCACTGCATTTTGGAATATGATAAACCAGTATTCCCTTTTATTTTATATTAAAAATAAAATTATGTCAAGTTTGCTCATATAATGGTTGTATACTCATTGTACTGTATAATACTTAATTTTAGATATAGCTACATAATGCTAATCAGCACAAATGTAGCTATATTATTCATTAATATACTAGTATATTAATGCAACAATATTATATTGCTTTTTAGTCCTTAAATTCTATTTTTTTATATCCTTAGCAACACCTTTAACTGTATCATTTTTATTATCTTTAGTTTCATTAGTTTTATCCTCTTTAGTTTTGTCTAATATCTCTTCTTTCACTAATTCTGCTAATGGAAGATTGTATTTTTCTCTAATTTTATTTTCTATCTCTAATGCTACTTCTGGATTTTCTTTTAAATATATTTTAGAATTTTCTCTTCCTTGGCCTAATCTTATATCACCATAAGAAAACCAAGCTCCACTTTTTTGAACTATTTCTTCTTTTACACCAACATCTACTATGTTACCATTTCTAGAAATTCCTTCATTATACATAATATCAAACTCTGCTTGTTTAAACGGTGGCGCTACTTTATTTTTCGTTATCTTAATTCTTGTTCTATTACCAATAATGGAATCACCTTGTTTTATAGAATCTATTCTTCTAATATCCATTCTTACTGATGCATAAAATTTTAATGCCCTTCCTCCAGTTGTTGTCTCTGGAGAACCAAACATAACTCCAATTTTTTCTCTTAATTGGTTGATGAATATAGCAACGCAATTAGTCTTATTTATTGATCCAGCAAGTTTTCTTAAGGCTTGTGACATAAGTCTTGCTTGAAGACCCATATGTGAATCTCCCATTTCTCCTTCAATTTCGGCTTTAGGCACGAGTGCCGCAACAGAATCTATTACTAAAACGTCAATTGCTCCTGAACGAACTAAAGCTTCTGCAATTTCAAGACCTTGTTCCCCTGTATCAGGTTGAGATATTATTAAACTATCTACATCAACGCCAAGTTTTTGAGCATAACTAGGATCTAACGCATGTTCTGCATCTATATATCCTACAGCCCCTCCTTTTTTTTGTGCTTCAGCTGCTATATGAAGGGCAATTGTAGTTTTCCCTGAACTTTCTGGTCCATAAATTTCAATAATCCTACCCTTAGGCACTCCACCAATTCCAAGTGCTATATCTAAATCTAAACATCCAGTTGATATGGCCTCCATTTTTGCAATGTTGTGATCTCCCAGTATCATTACCGATCCTTTTCCAAATTGCTTTTCTATATGACCCATTGCACTTTCAATTGCTTTTAATTTCTCCGCATCTATATGTCCCATAATATTAAATTCCTCCCATCGAACTTATGTTCTGTATTCATTATAAATTACTTGTAAAGTATAGTCAATAATTAATTCTAAGAAAAATTCCTTCTTTAAATTCATTAAAAGAAGGAATTATCTAATTTATATCCACTTTTTTATATTCTTAAACATGATTTTTATTTATAATTTAAATTTTTTATTCATTTATTTTATTCATCAATAGATACAGCATCTTTATTTTTTTTAAAATAATCATAACCTGAAATTAGAGTTATTACAACTGCAATCATTAGCATTATAGTTGGTACTATTCCAAAAAATTCCTTTATATAATAATTATCAATCACAAAAATTTTCAAAAGTTTTGCATCATGTATATTTACTTTTAATAGCAATAAAATTATCGCTATTATTTGTATTACAGTCTTTATTTTCCCCCACCAACTTGCAGCAATAACTCTACCTTGTGCTGCTGCTATTGATCTTAATCCCGAGACAGCAAATTCACGTGCAATTATAACGACTACTGCCCATGCTGGTACTACATGTAATTCAACTAATGAAATTAATGCTGTAGTAACTAATAATTTGTCTGCTAAAGGATCCATAAATTTCCCAAAGTTAGTTATTTGATTTCTACTTCTAGCAACATATCCATCTAACTTATCAGTTATTGAAGCTAAGATAAATATGAAAGTAGCCATAAAACTTCCATATGGAATATCTTTCGTAGCTATAAATAACAAAAATACAGGAACTAAAAATATTCTAATTAAGGTTAACTTATTTGCAAGATTCATCTACAACAACTCCCACTAAATCGTAATCCATATTCTCAATTATTTTGACCTTTATAAATTCACCAACTTCTATATTTTTTGATGATTCAAATAATACACTTGCATCTATATCAGGAGCCATCTCGTAGCTTCTTCCATAGTAACTCTTACCATTATATCCCTCAACAAGAATATCATATAACTTTCCAATTTTCAATTTATTTATTTGCTCTGATATGCCCTTTTGTACTAACATTAATTTTTCTTCTCTTTTTTTCTTGATTTCTTCTACTATCTGTCCTTCCATCATTGCCGCTGGAGTATCTTCTTCTTGAGAATATGTAAACACCCCTACCTTATCAAGCTTATATTCTTCGATAAAATCGATTATTTCATTAAAATCTTCTTCAGTTTCTTTTGGAAATCCAACTATAAAAGTTGTTCTTAATATAATTCCTGAAATCTTTTCTCTTAATTTGTTTATTTTATTTATTATATCTTGCTTACTTGTTTTTCGTCCCATAAGCTTTAAAATATTATTACTTATATGTTGAATTGGTAAATCTAAGTACTTTACAACTTTTTCATTACTTGCAATTTCATCTATAAGTTCATCATATATCTCTTCTGGGTAACAATAAAGCACTCTAATCCACTTAATTCCTTCAATCTTAGATAACTCTCTAATCAATAAATGAAGACTTTTCTTTTCATAAATATCACTGCCGTATAAAGTGGTATCTTGAGCTATAAGTATTATCTCTTTAACTCCACTTCCGCTTAAATCCTTCGCTTCATTTATAATATTCTCCATTTTTCTGCTTCTAAATTTCCCTCTTATTTTAGGAATTATACAATATGTGCAAAAATTATTACATCCCTCAGCTATTCTAATATACGCACTTTCTTTTTGAGTTGTAAGAATTCTTTTTCCTTCATTAATATTTTCATCAGAGTAATTTAAAAGTTCTGAAGCTTTTTTATTTCCCTCTATGAAATCTGTTATAAATTCATTTATTTTATTATAATCATTAACTCCAAGCATTATATCTATTTCAGGTATTAAATTTCTTAATTCCTCCCCATACCTTTGAGTAAGACATCCTGTTGCTATAAGTAGTTTACATTTATAATTAATTTTATAATTTGCCATTTCTAAAATTGTATCAATAGATTCTTGCTTGGCACTTTCTATGAATCCGCATGTGTTTACAATAATTATATCTGCATCTTTAGGATTGCTTGTTATTTCATATTCACTACTCATCTTACCTAATATTATTTCAGAATCAACTCTGTTTTTATCACAGCCTAAACTAACCATTCCTACCTTATATTTATTTGAGATAGTATTGCATTTTTCTTTTACATTTGTTATTTCTATTTTATTCTCACTCAAGTCTCTATATCCTCCTGTATTCTAATAGTTCTAATTATAACAAATTAAAACTATATTTTACAAGCTACTATTATAATATATACTATTACATTACATAAAAATCATTTAATTATTGAACTTTAAGCACAAAAAACAAAATTACAATCCAGATGTACTCTATATATTTTATCTTAAGATAACATGCCCCTTTGAGGTATATTGTCCCTTAATGTCCATAATGCCATCCTTTTTATTATGTAACGAGGCAAGTTCAGTTCATAGCAGGCTATGAGCGGAACTTATCAAATTAGTATATCTAAAATAGACAATCTTCCAATTTGTTATTTTTTGAACATTTTGTAAACTTAATTTTTAAAAATTAACATAAAGTTTAATTTAATTTCATATTTTGTTTAAATTTATAGATTTAAACAAACAAATTGAAAACACCTTAGTTATTTTCATTATTCTCATCTAAAAGTTGCTGCCTTGTAATAAGCACTTGCCTTGGTCTACTTCCATCCTTTTCAGATATAATTCCTCTTTCTTCTAATTGATCCATGATTCTAGAAGCTCTATTAAATCCTATTCTAAATTTTCTTTGAATAAATGAAGTTGATGCTTGACCATACTCTATTACCGCATTTATTACTTCATTAAGTAATTCATCTACATCATCATTATTTTGACCTGACTCTGATGATTTCGAATCTGTTGCGCTATTAATATGATCAATTATATCTTCTTCATAATTACTATCGCCCTGTTCACTTTTAATAAACGAAACAACTTGTTCAACTTCTTCTTCAGATATAAAACAACCTTGTACTCTAAGAGGTTTGCTTTCTCCAACAGGATAATATAACATATCTCCTTTCCCAAGAAGTTTTTCTGCACCTGCTCCATCTAAAATGGTTCTTGAATCTATTTGAGATGAAACAGCAAAGGATATTCTAGATGGTATATTAGCTTTAATAACGCCTGTTATTACATCTACTGATGGTCTTTGAGTTGCTATAACCAAATGCATACCAGCAGCTCTTGCCATTTGAGCTAATCTTCCAATGTAATCTTCCACATCATTTGGACATACCATCATTAGGTCAGCAAGTTCATCTACAATTATAACTATATAAGGAATCTTTTGTTCTATAATTCCTTTATTAAATAATTCATTATACGATTCCATGTTTCTAACTCCGCAATCTGCAAAAAGCTTGTATCTATTGGTCATTTCATTTACTGCCCAATTCAAAGCTGCGGCTGCCTTTTTAGGATCTGTAACAACAGGAATTAAAAGATGTGGTATTCCATTATAAACATTTAATTCAACAACCTTAGGATCAACCATAAGAAGTTTAACTTCATCAGGATTATATTTATATAGTAAACTTATTATAAGTGAATTTATACATACACTTTTACCTGAACCAGTTGCTCCTGCAATTAACGTATGTGGCATTTTGCTTAAATCCCCTACAACACATTTGCCAGAAATATCTTTTCCAAGTGCAAACGCTAACTTTTTCTTAGAATTAATGAATTCATCATTTTCTAATACTTCTCTTAAAAATACCGGAGTTTGTTTTCCATTTGGAACTTCTATACCAACTGCTGCTTTTCCCGGAATTGGAGCTTCTATTCTTATTCCTGAAGCCGCAAGTCCTAGTGCTATATCATCTGATAAGTTTACAATTTTACTAACTTTAACTCCTGGACTTGGTTGAAGCTCAAATCTTGTAACAGACGGACCTTTAGTTACCTGTGTAACCTTTGCATCAACCCCAAAATTCGATAATATTTCTTCAAGTTTATTTGCATTTTCTATTAACTCTTTTTTATCCGTACTATTTAGTTTAGTATTAGCATTTAATTTTAATAATTCTATAGTGGGATGTTTATACTCTTTTACCTCTTTAGATTCAGACATATGTTCTTGTATCTCTTTATTAACCACTTCTTTAACTTCATTATCTAAATTTTCTTTTTTACGGGAATGATTTTGTCCCGTCTTTTCCAAGAAATTATCTATTTGAATATCTGATGAAATTTCAGCTTTTAACTGTGGCAGAGCTTCTTCTTCTTCATTGGAATCCTTCATAAAATCTAAAATTTTTATTTTTTTGTTAACTCCAGATAAAAAAGCTTCTTTTTCAATTTTGTTTTTTTCTTCACTTCCATCCTTTTCTACTATGTTTATGAAGTTTTCACGAGTTTTTTTCTCCGAATTTTTTTCTCTTTCTTTCACTTTTTTATTTCTATTATTTCTTATTTTTTCTCCTTTGTTATATGCCTTTATACCTA
Organism: Bacillota bacterium; assembly: GCA_021837545.1. The sequence goes on from JAKBFR010000096.1 coordinate 6,408, forward strand.
AATCATATAAAGTAATATCAAAAATTAAAATAATAGCTATTATTGAAAAAGCAAGAAGAATTATATAGGTTCCCAATACTCCTACCATTTTATAAAGTGGATAGCATATAAGATATGATATTATTCCTCCATGGACAGTTTTAGTGTTATCACTAATTATCCATTTTATATTTTCAAAAAAATTAATTGGACTATCTAAGCCTTGAATATTTATAATTCCAAATATTAACGTAATAACAACTACTAATATGCTTATTCCGAAAAATTTCTTATTTAACTTAATATTTCCCCTTGTTTTTATATATTCAAATCCAAAATATATTAAATAAATAGGCACTACATTTGCACCTACTCCAATTACTGTATACGATATTCTTTGTGCTAAAGATGATAATATTCCAGCTAAAGATGTATATATTGCTATGCCAAGTATTATTCCTGTTGCAATATACACGATTCCTACTATATCCGGATTTATTGTATTTTCATCTTTTTTGCTTTTCGCAGTGCTATTTTTGCCTTTAGTCCTAGCCAATTTAAATCACCTCATATTTTTATTTCTACATTAAATAATTATTATCCTCTATTTTTATTAAATATACGTACTCCAACATATATTTAATAAAATCAAACGTTTATTCCCCTTTAATAAGATAACACTAAAAACAAAAATCGGCTATAGATTTTTTCTATAACCGATCCTCTTATTTTTCTATAAGTTCATTAAGTTTATCTAAAGCATCATGTATTCCTCCCACCTTGTCAATCAGTCCACAATCTACTGCCTGCTTCCCAATTAACATTGTGCCCACATCATTAAGTAAATCATCTGTTTGTAGCATAAGTTTTTCTAGAGTTTCTTGCTTTATATTTGATGTCCTTACTATAAATTCATTTACTCTCTCTTGCATTTTTTTAAAATAGTCAAATGTTTGAGATACTCCAATCACAAATCCATTCATTCTCACTGGATGAACTATCATAGTTGCAGATGGAGTAATAAATGAAAAATCTGAAGATGTTGCAAGGGGCACACCTATCGAATGTCCCCCACCAATCACTATAGATACTGTAGCTTTAGACATGCTACGAATCATCTCCGATATAGCAAGACCAGCCTCTACATCGCCTCCAACAGTATTTAATACTATAAGTAACCCCTTAACTTCATCATTTTGTTCAATATCTATTAATTGAGGTATAATGTGCTCATATTTGGTAGTTTTTGTTTGTGGTGGAAGAACTGAATGTCCTTCGATTTGACCAATTATAGATAAAACTTGAATTCTTCTATTTGGATTTGTTAAATCTGTATTTCCTAGTTCCTTCACATTCTGTATTTTATCTTGTACTTCCGATTTATTCTTTTCTCTTTCTGAATATTCACTCTTGAAAATATTTTTATCCATAAAATAATTCCTCCTCTATATACTTTTATTTTGTACAGTAGGAATTATTTTATTCATGGTTTTAATTTATGGCTATGTTTTAAATCAATTAAATACATTCATAAAGCAAAGTAAAAAATTTTTAAAATACAAACCAACCAATATATATCACATAAGATATTTGGTAAATTGTGATATAATTACATAATATGAAACATAATCTAATAATTAATAATAGATAATGACGTAGCAGTAAATAAATGTGTACTATGTTGATAGAATATTGGAGGATAAATTAGAAATGAAAATATTGGAGAGTAATAGATTAATTTTGAGACCTTGGAATATTTCAGATTTAGATTATTTACATGAGTTTATGTCAAATAAAGAAGTTGCAAATTTAGCAGGTTTTAATGTAAAAAACAGTAAAGAGGAGAGCTTAAATATTTTAAAGCAATTTATCATAGATTCTTATAATTCATTATGGGCAATTGAATTAAAAAATATTAATAAAGCAATTGGATGGATTGAATTACACAAATATCCAGAAGGAATAGATAAAAATTCAAAAGAAATAGGTTGCGTTTTATCACAAAAATACTGGGGACAAGGATTAATTCCAGAAGCACTTAATCAAGTCCTTTATTATGGATTTAATGAAGAAAACCTTAATTCTATTGTATGCTCCCACTTTGTAAATAATAATCAATCTAAAAGAGTAATTGAGAAATGTTGTTTTAAGTACGTTAAAACTATTAATGATAAAATTTATTATTCCAGGGAAAATAATACAAGATGGAACTTTAATAGAATATGCTTTTGGATTTCCTTATGACTATTGGTTCATATACCAACAAAATAAAGAAAGTTTTCAATTGTTTAGTAATATATTTAATGGAAATACAGGAATGAATATTAATATATTAAGTCTATTTATTAATATAGTTATTATTTATTATGTATTAGTATTAGTGAAGACAATATATATGAAAATTAATACGAGGAGCAGTGATAAATAAAGAAATCAAGAATTATAATTAAAATAGTAATAATAATATTAATCATTACTATTTTGTCTATATAATTCGCAAATCGTGCAATATACGGTTCTTGGAATGTATTTAGTTATCCTACCAGGGTGTACTTCAATGACTATCGCTATGATATTGGGATAATTGTAGTGTTAGCAGATTATGGAAAGCCCTAATATGAGGTTTCCAGAAATATTGATAGATTTACAGGCAAAAGAATTTATAGTAAAGAGAAAGACTTTATTGGAAACGGAAAAGTAGTTTATTTGTATTTGGATGGAGGTGGGGTTCATGACTTTGTTGGAAAGAGATAGGGAAAAGATTGAAGAAGGAAGAGAAGAAACAATA
>JAKBFR010000097.1 GCA_021837545.1 Bacillota bacterium
TACTTCTGTAAAAATGCTTATAGCAGACTTAAGCCAGTTGTGGCTTTTACTTGATGAAAATGGCAAAAAAAATAATATTTTGAGAATTATTCAGCAATCATTATTTAAAAAGAATAAAACATAACAATGGGATAATTGATTATATTCTTTGTTATCCTCCGTTTTCGTACTCCAATGTCCCAAAACAGGACACAGCCAATGTCCCAAAATGTCTCAGAGGCAAAATGGGACACATTAGTAAGACAGTCTAAGGATAGTAATACTAAGAAGAAACTATCTAAAGATAGTAAAGAAAGAACTTTTGTTACTCCTGAATTATTTGAAAGTAATATTTTAGAAATTCCTTTAATTCTTCAAACACCTGAATTTGTAGACTGCTATATACAATGGCTGGAGCACTTAAAGGAAAAAAAGAAACTACCAACATTATCGGCAGTAAAGCAACAGCTAGCGGATTGTGCAGGGTGGGGAGTCTATCAAGCCATTAGGAACCTTAAATTCAGCATTGGCAAAAATTATCAGGGGATCTTTCCAGATAAAACAGATAAGTTTCATACCCCAAAAGAAAACACCCTAAAAGATATACCGCCAGATGGAGGGTTTTAGCTGTGGCAAAAGATATCCTACTCCTTTGCGGTGCAATACGGGAAAGACAAAAACAAAAGAATTATCAGGCTAGTGTTACTCCATGCAAGAACTGCGAAACTCTCGGAGTCAACGGTTATGGGTATTGCTCCGATTGCTACAAAGCTATTATCCGAGAAAATGACACAATGATGCAGCTTCAGGAAGAAAATCAGAAAATAATCAATTCAGGATTGCCATTAACAGATTACGACGCCGAAAAGGGCAATAAAGAACTGCTGGAATTGGTTGAAAATAATAAAGATAAAAGTCTGTTTATTGCTTCAAAATCTTCAGGACTATGTAAGACTAGAACTCTTATTCATGTAGCTAAAAGCCGGCTAAAAGAGGGGGCTATAATAAAGTTTTTTATTGTTTCTGCGTTGCTTAGAGAAATAGCTGCCTTGTTTTCCTATGATCTAAAAGAAGCTGACAAGCTAATAAAAAATCTTTGCAGAATTGATTTGCTTATACTTGACGACTTAGGAAAAGAAAAACTTACAGATAGAGCAGGGGAAAGTTTTTTTGAGATAATAGCATTCAGAGAATTAGAAAAAAAGCCAACTTGGATAACCAGCAATTTTAGTGGTGAAGTTTTAGGGCAAAAACTAGGCGAACGTGGAGATTTTTTTAAACGCAGGATTAAAGATTCTTATTTAATTAAGATTTTAGGGCCCTAGCAGCCTGTCGGACTTTAGCTACAAGTCGTTAACAATCAACATAATCAATATTTCGATTCAAAAACTAAGTGTCTCATAGTAAAGCAGTTACAAAAACTCACATTACTAAGTCCGACAAACTCCTAGCGTTGCATTTTATTTGATTTTACGAAGCACCAGAATAAAAACAGTTTGAATGTAGGTTAAAACTTACATAAAAACATAGGAGACTTTTTATGAAAAACAGAAAGACGATAGAAAGATTTATTGAGTTACGAGCAGATGGTAATAGTTTTGATAAGATTTCCAAAGAATTAAAGGTAAATAAGCAGACTTTGATTAACTGGTCTAAAAAATTTGAAACTGAAATACAAAATCTCAAAACTATTAATCTTGATGCTCTTCTCAAGGAATATCAGATATCAAAAGAGACAAGGATTAAGAATTTAGGAGCTATATCCAAAAAATTACTAGAAGAGGCTACCGAAAGGAAGATAAGCGATTTGCCAACTGAGAAACTATTTAAGCTGATAGCCGAATACCACGAGATAATACGAAATGAAGACACATCGCTTCTAATTGAAGATGAAGATAATATGGTTAAAATGCCCAAAGCATATTATAAAATCTAAAAATAGACTAAAAATAGACATGAAAAAAGAAAAATTATTAGACATAGATATTACTCCTTTGGATATAGATATTACCCCTTTGAACATAGATTTTACTGTTAAACCAGAAGAATTTGCAATAGCACAAGAACAAGTCAGAGAAGTCTTAAGAGACTATTCTTTATATGAGATCAACTCCGGTTATAAAACAGCTTGTGTTCTTGTTAAGGATAATACCGTTATTCGCTCTGATTGTAGGCTTGCCGGATATATGCGGGGGTGGACAGTTGAGCAGGTTATAGGACACTGTAAGGCAAAAGGTTGGAGTTATAGAGTTACTCGCGGTAAAGATTGGGTGTAATAAATTTATAGTATTTATCCAATTTATAAGTTTTACTACAGAATAGAACTTGACAAAACTTAATGTTTTCTCACGTAGGATTAATGAGTGCTTCATGATTGCTCAAGAGCCTCTCACAGCCGCAGGATTATGTTTATTTCTTAGCTTACCTCATGTGGAATAGTTGCACTTGACTTGTGAAAACACAACGATACTCCTGATTTATTAAAATATTATAAATGACTATTTGGCTTTAAGCAGAAGGTAAAGATTACAACTCTTCAGCCTTATAATCAGAATTTTGCAAAAGGCTCAAATAAATGAAGAATAATAGTGAGAAAAGAAAAAGTGAGTCCTAAAATAAAAGTTATGTAATAAAATTTCTTCAAAAAATCTGCTAGTTCCATTTTTGTCTTTGCAGACTTCTTCAAATTATCTGCTAGTTCCTTGTTTTTCTCTTTATATTCATTAGCCTTGTATAGTGCTTCGTAAACCTTTTTTGTTATAGAGAAACTTATCAGCTGACCGATTATAGTAATGAAAAAGCAAAATACGGCGAGAATAAGACTGGGATATAGAAATATTTTACATGTATGTGTTTTATTAGTTAAATGCATGGAAAAGTTGAGGACTAAAGGAATTGACGCTGAAGATACTGCAAACAATACTGTTTCTATAAATCTCTGAGTTTCCAGATGCATCTTTTTCCAATAATCTATTTCTTTTTCTTTGTCATCTATTTTGTCGGTCGGTTTTGGAGTTGTTTCATCATTCATAAGACTCCTTTATTTTTGGATGTTTTTCTTTTTTACTAACTCATTGTAATGGGAATAACTTCTTTCGTCAACTTATAAGAATTATTCTTTCTGTATAGAAAAAACTGAGAAGTAAAATTGCCTCGAAAGCCTAAAGTCCTATTCCTTTAATCTTGTCCATATAATCAAAAATCACCTTGCCAGCACTAATTCTCAACTGGATAGAAATTTCATCATTAATTAGTCTGAAGTTGAAATGCAAGAAGTAATTGCCGGTTTGGGTATCGTTAATAAATATTTCCCATAGCGGCCCGTATTCCAGATAATTGAAACGTTTCATTGTTTCTTCCAAAATGTCAGCCATGTTAAGGCAATACTGTTTCGCTACTTGTTCTATATCCTGCATAAAAACCTCTCCAAGATTTTATCTGATTTTCTATATAGTGCTAACCGGCATTAGTTTTTCCACTCGATAATATCTTAGTTCTCAGTTAGATTGCTGCGAATGATCATTTTTTTATAAGCTATTGAAAATGTCATACTTTTAGTAATACTTAAACTTGGGTATGGGACAGTAAATCCAAAATAAAACAAATAAGAAATATAGGAGCAACTAATGTATAACATTCCTAAAAAGGCTTTAGAAAGATTATCTAAAGGGATTGCTAGATTTCAAAAAATATTAAGTACTGCCAAGTCTAGAGATGTTAATGAATCAGACACAGTATCAATAATTAACGATATCCTTGCAGATGTTTTTGGTTATGACAAGTATACGGAAGTAACTAGTGAGTTAGCTATTCGTGGAACTTATTGTGATTTAGCGATAAAACTAAATGATAAAATGCATTTTTTAATCGAATGCAAGGCTATCGGATTGGAGTTAAAAGAACATTATGTAAAACAAGCTATTGATTATGGTGCGAATAAAGGGATTCCATGGGTAATATTGACTAACGGAATAGCTTGGAATATCTATAAAATTAAATTTGAGCAGCCCATAAGTTCAGATTTGGTATTCAATTTCAGATTTGATGAAATCAGTGCTAAAAATGAAAAAAATTTAGATTTATTATATTTGTTATCAAAAGAGGGCTTAGAAAAAAATATCAGAGAAGAATACTTCGAAAAAATCCAATGTGTAAATAAATATATTATAGGGAATCTGCTATTGAATGAAACTGTAATGAATTACATCCGAAAAGAAATTAAGAGATTAATCCCAGCTGTAAAAATTGATAATAATGAGATCCGGGAAGTAATAGAAAAAGATGTTATAAAAAGAGAAATATTAGATAATGATGAATCAAACACTGCTCAAGAAAAGATTAAAAAATTATATAAGAAATTAGATAGAATTAGCAAGAAAAAAGATGCTGATTCTCAAGATATAAAAGAAAAAGAAGTTACACTAGAAGTAAACAGCATACAGGAAACTATACCAAAGACAGAGCTTTAAGAGGTATTGGTTCATTAAGTATTAAAATATATTGACTTCTTACATAATAAGCCGGACACACCGGCATTACTTTTCGAAAATTAAAAAAAGACTTAATGGCATTACTCCGCTCACTCGTAAAGGCTCGTTCGCTTCGTTGGCTGAGCTTCGGCTCTATGCTTACGCACAGCCTTCGCTTGCCTTGGCATTTCGCCTTCCAGTCTCAGCTTCGCTTGACTGCCAAAGGCTTCAATGCTTCCAGTGCAGTATGTTAGCTGCTTGGGCTAGTCCATTGTTACAGCAAACGCTCTTAAGATTCGCTGCAAGTAAACACAGCTGTTTCAGCTGCGCCGCTGGCTCAGCTTCCACTATGCTGAAAAGTAATAGCATTGACTTGTATGCCTAAATATTGCCATACTGCGAAGCCATGAGCCTTGTGCGATAGCATGGAAGGCAATGGCGGAGCCTATTCCCGAACGAGCAAGCGTATGCGAAGCGAGTGAGGTATACCTATTAAGACTGTTGCCGGTGTGGTATGTGCTTATGAATATTTAGATTATTTAGTCGGTATTGCCGGTTATAGGAAATCAAAACCAGCTCAATGTCATAGATAGGCTAAACTATTTTAGATATAAGACTTTAAGCTTGCTTTTATATGCTTTTTCAACTTTTTACTGTTAAATGTTGTTTTTTTTAATTGTTAAATGTTTGAAAAGAGCTAAATTTTTATCCAGTTTATTTATAAAGAGATATAATAGTGAATGTTAATTGTTTATTTTGGGAGCGTTAAATATGGCAAGGACTTTTCATCATGTTGATCTAAAATTAATAACCCCTCGCTTTGACTCTAAACTTACTGACTTGGTGATAGACTTAGATTATCTTAGGAAAAAGAGAATAGAGGGAACTACTCCTTATATTATTTTTCTTCAGTTGAAAGGTATTTTTCACTTTCTCGAAAGTCTTGGCTCAGCTAGGATAGAGGGCAACAGAACTACTGTTGCTGAATTTATTGAAACTCAATTAGAACATAAATTAAAAAAAGAAGAGAATATTCTCGAAATAGAAAACATGGATAAGGCGATGGATTTTATTGATAGTTCTATAAAAAATTCTATTCCAATTGACCATGCTTTTATTAGAGAATTACATAAACTTACAGTAAAAGATTTGTCTTTCCCCCCACATGGAGAAGGGGATCGTACTCCAGGAGTATATAGGCAAGGGTCTATAAGTATTTCTGGGTCTAATCATGTACCCCCTGAAGCAGTTAGAGTTCAAGATTATATGGATGAATTGATTGCATTTATTAACCAAAAAGACCCTTTTAAATATGATTTAATTAAAGCTGCAATAGCTCATCATCGCTTTGTATGGATACACCCTTTTAGTAATGGGAATGGAAGAACTGTCCGGCTATTTACTTATGCAATGCTGGTTAAACAAGAATTCCACGTAGAGCAAGGCAATAGAATTATTAATCCTACAGCTATTTTTTGTGGTGATCGTGATAAATATAACCAATTATTATCTTTTGCAGATTCAGGGAAAGAAGAAAGTATTTTAAATTGGTGTGAATACGTGCTATCAGGACTAAAACAAGAAATTGAAAAAATTGATAAATTAACAGAATATGACTATTTAAAAAAAGAAATCCTACTTCCTACGATTATATATTCACTTGAGAGAGAAAATATTACCGAGTTAGAATCAAAAATCTTAAAAAAAACAGTGGAAAAACGAATAATTCAAGCATCGGACATTAATGAATTCTTTCCGAATAAATCACCACAGGAAATATCTCGTCAAATAAATCGCTTAAAAGATAAAAAAATGCTACAACCCGAAAGCCAAGGGGCTAGAAAATATGTTATAAAATTCGGTAATAATGTTTTGCTCCGAGGAATAATAAAATTTTTAGGAGAAAAAGGATTTTTACCAGTAAAAGACTAATTTGACATTTTCCAGCCGTAATCGATTTTCGGTAAAATTGCGATCATCTGCCGGTTTAATTACCAAGTATGCTTAAAAGGTTCTGTTTTTCTACTTCAGGAATAGCTGCTTCTTTGAGATATTGCAGGCCCCTGTTTATACGTTCTTTTAGTTCTGTGGTCGATGATATGGGTTCGATTGTGATTGCTTCAGGAACGGGATTCTCCGGCCTCTGAATGAGCCCTGAATATGTGTCAGCAATTTGTCGCGCTTCTTCGGGCTTTACATGAGTATAATGTTCACTCATTTTCTGGCTATGTCCGGCAAGTTTGATAAGTACGCTCTGAGATACTCCGGACTTAGCAAGAATTGAAATATAAGAGTGTCTTAGGCTGTGAAAGCCCGCTTCAAGTACAGCGCGATTCTTTGTTCCTTTTCCAGTGCCGGGCCGGTGTACTTGAATTCCACAATCTTTCAAATGATCCTGAACGGCTCTGGCAATATGCGGCCGGGTGTTGACATTGTTGTATTTTTCAGCATAAAATGGTAAGAGATAGCCCCGGCGCTCTGACTTTGGAATATCAATTAGCTTATGAAATAAGATTTCCGGGATTCCTATAATAACTGGCTTTTTATTCTTAGCGGTCTTATTTGGGATTCTCTTAATAACTTTTGAATCAAGGTCTATTTCATGCCATTGAAGAGTACAACAGTCTCCAAGCCTTAGACCGGTAAAAGCTCCAAGGCCTAGTAATAGTTGTAAATCCCCAGAAGCACGTTCTATAACAACCCTGATTTCTTCAATAGAAAATTCCCGACGGGTGTCAGGAGTGTCTTTAAGCCTCTTGATATTCTCAAAAGGATTTACTTCTATCTTTGCTGGTTTCCTTAAGTAATAAAAGAATATTTTCAGGAAGTCTCTGTTTTTGTTAAATGTACCGGCGCTTAACTTTAAGCGCTTCAAGTATAAAGCATATTCTGAAGCGGTTTCTTCTGTAACTTCTTTCAGCCTGATCAGGACGGGTTTATTCTCTTTTATCCATGAATAAAACTTATTCCAGTATCCGATATAATCTTTCAAGGTTCTATCACCGGATTGTGGCCTTTCCTGATTATGAATATAAGTATCCCATGCTTTATCAAAGGATAAGGCAGGGTTTAGGATATTATCAGCTTGCTTTGCAGCTTCAAGAATCCTTTCATCATCTGCTCTGATTGAAGCTAGCATCTGCTCTGTCAGATTTTTTTTATCTCTCATGAAGTAGGGCGCTAGAAGCTTCTCTTTTGCCTTTTCTGCTTCTTTACGATTAGTGATAGATTTCCCTGTATCATCTATTAGAACTTTTTTAAATTGCTTACCATTGAGATAAAATTTTACATAGTAATTTTTCCCTCTGAGAATAAGGCAGCCTCTTTGCAGGAGTTTGTTATTTTTACCGGTGCTGCCAGAATCTTTAGTATTCATCATATATATTGTTCTCTAATGTTAATTAGTGTTGCTCTTTGAGAGAACAATAAGGCCTGAAAAGTAAAAAGCAAGTACCATAGAGTGCCAAATAATCATTAAATGGGGCTAGTACAACGGACTTAAAATCCGTTGTCCATTATACGGACGTGGGGGTTCGAGTCCCCCCCCGGGTACCATTTTAGACTCAAAAATAGCCTCTAATAGCTGAAAAGCCGTTAGGGGCTTTGTTATTCAAAGTTTGCTATTGTTACGATATTATACAACAACAATCCAACAACAAAAATTTTGAGGCTGGTAGTTTTTAGGGATTTTTTATAAATAACCAGTAGTCAGTATTAATTACTATTCTAAGATATTTGTCCGAATCGTAAAAAAGCCTTTTACAACCAAAGTAGCTATATTAAAAGTAAGAGGTGATTCGGCGCGGCACTTGACCATTTTTCAAAGCTTTAGAGCAGAAGCACTCATTATTATTGCCATACAATAAGACTTGGGCATAACAAGCTTTAACGTGGAGTGAAACTATAAGATTCATACAACCGTTGTAGTACTGTTTTTATCCGCCATAAACTTTATTTACTTAAAAAAATGTATGGAAAAAAATAGTGCATAAAATAAAAAAGAGTCCTAATCCAAAAATGTAGTGATAAAATGTCTTCAATTTCTTTATTCTATCAATTCTACTATACGGGTTCTTTGCGGGTTTCTCTGAATCTGGTACCTTGATTAATTTTTCGGTTGCTCTTTTATATGTTCTTTCATACAATTTTTTTGATAACCTAAAACTTATAAACTGCGAAATAAGAGTAATGATAAAACAACATGCTGCTAGAAAAAGGCTTATACTTATCGCCAACATATGTGTTTTAGCAGTTAAATGCCTAGAAGCAATGCAAATTAAAGGAATTGACGCTGAAGATACTGCAAACAATCCTTTTTCCATAAATATCTGAGTTTCTAAATGAAGTTTTCTCAAATAATCTTTGTCTTTGTCATCTAGCTTCATAAGCCTCCTTCATTTTAGGTTGTTTTTCTTTCTTTCTAACTCATTATATATGGAATAAGTTCTTTGAATCAATATTATATGAATTATTCTGTCTGTATAAAAAACAAGAATTAAAATTGCCTCGCAGCCTGTCGGACTTCGTCTCGACATCCTGCTAATAAAATTTTCTCCATTAATACATATAAAATTTTAGTGTAAACTCTTGCTTTTAGCTCATAAAATGGTTTT
>JAKBFR010000098.1 GCA_021837545.1 Bacillota bacterium
TCTATGAATTAACCTTATATGAAAATGATATTTACTTAGATGGAATTCATTTAACATCTTTAGGTCATGAACTTTTGTATAAAGAAGCCCTCCGCTATTTCTAAGATCCACTAGCCATGACAATTATTGCGACATCAATGGAAACATATATAAATAGCTATGCAATAATATAGTATTGATATTATTACATAGCTATGAAGTGAACATTTGAATTGAACTTTCAGAACTTCTTAATGATATCAACACTGTTTTTTTATACATACCTTTATGTATTCAGCTGCTTTTATTCCACATTCAATTCCATCTGTTTCTTTCATATGTAGTGCTTTCTCTCCGTATATAATATTCCCACATGCAAAAAATCCATCTACTGATGTTTCAAACTCTACTACTTCAGGACCTAATATTTCACTATTAATATTAATTTCTAATTTTTTAACAATGGAATTTTCAGGTACAAAACCAACTGATAATAATAAAGAATCACATTCTTTTTCTTCTATTCCTTTATTATTAAGATTAATAATTTTAACCTTTTGAATTCTCGTTTTACCTTCAATTTCCATTACTCTAGAATTTTCAATTATAGGTATATTGAAACCATCAATAATACTATCTATTTCAGTGTCAGTAATATCCTCAAAGGTTTTCTCCAGTACTACACCTTCTACATTTCCACCTTCTATTATTAGTCTTCTAGCAACTATAAATCCCCATTTATCTTTTGCTATAATTATAGTTTTTCTTCCTGGTAAATATCCATCTAAATTGATTATTCTATGAGCTTCTCCAACAGTAAATATTCCTGTAAGTTTATTTGTTGGAATTACAATATTCCCCAAATATTGTTCTTTTGCACCCATAGCAAATATTATTGCTTGAGCAGTCACATCCTTAACACCATCTTTAGAATTTACATATGTAACTACCTTTTCTTTAGTAATATCTAATACAGTGGTGTTTAGAATAATTTGTATACATGATTTATCCAATTGTCTTTCTATAAAATCAATATATTCTGGGCCTGTTACAGGTTCTCCCAAAAACTTTTCTCCAAATCCGTTATGAATACATTGATTAATTATTCCGCCTAAATTAGATTCCCTTTCAATAATAAGTATTTTCTTTATTCCTTCCTTGACAGCTCCCATTGCTGCTGTCATTCCAGATATTCCGGCTCCAATAATAATTAAATCATAATTTGACATTCTTCTACCCTCCATATATTAATGAACCTAATTTATCTGATAGCTAGCATCCGTAACATTCCCATTTATATGAAACTCCTCTTCCTAACGTCAGAGGAGTAAGCGATTCACACTAAATCATAGATTTAGGTTCCCTGCTTAACTGAGAAATAACGGCTGCACGCTCCTGGATGTGGTGCCACTCGTGGGTATATTGTGACCCTTGAGGTTACATTGTGACCCTTGAGGTTACATTGTGACCCTTGAGGTTATAAGTTCAACTAAGATTTAGATGTGGATCAAACCCCACCTGAATCAAGTTTCACTTGATATTTAATTAAGTCTATATCTTTATTAATTTTGGGGATTTTTTCATAACAATAACCATATCATACATATTAGCTATTTCTCCAAAAGTAATATTTTCTTTTAAATTATAATAATCTAAAGATGTGTCATTTATTAAAATTACTACACCTTTTTTATATAACATCCTTATATCTTCTAATGATCTAGATTCGTTCTGAAATAATTTAACACCTGAATTTAAGAATAAAATCTCTTTAGGAAGCATTTCGCATTCATTTAATGCTTCAAAATATTCACTCATTAGAGTTTCTCCTAAATCTTTATCTTCACATCCGATTTTGTCACATGTTACCAGAATTGAAAATATGTTTTCCTCTTCTTCAACTTCTAAACAACCTCTTTTTTCTACTTTTATGTTAAACCTATTTTCTTCATCTTCTTGGTCTACTTGATACCCCTTATGGGTTACATATCTTATAACATTAGAGCGTCCAAGTTCGCTACTTACTGTTACAATTGCTTCTCCTTCACCAATTGAATTAAAATATTTTTTTATTTCTCTTATAATTCTTAAATATGAGAGTCCTCTACAATCTATTTCTTTCATGTTTATAGCCCCTTTTCATGTTTTATACATATGAAATAAAATAACAAATCAAAACTCGATGTACATTTTACATAGATAAGGAAGTATGGTTGCCTCATAGTGAAATATTAGGTGAACATACTAACTTGTTATTTTTTTATATGCTTTAATAAATTATTAATTTACTATACCTTGATTATATAAATTTTCTTATATTAATAGTATACCATGTTGGATTATATATTGTTTTCATATATAAAAATATTTTATTTGATTTCTTTACCAATATTGAAATTAATTTTTATTTGTTTAATTTATAAATTTATGTATACTATAATGTAGTGATTATATTGAATAGAGGTGAAGCAATGAGTTCTTTAAACTCAAAACTTAATAAATTTTTGGAAAATAACTTAACAAAAGATACACTAGTAAGATTAATCTTCTTCTTAATCCCTTTAGCTTCTATAGTGTTAAAGGGAATCATATTTCAAGGTTTTGTTACAAGTCAAAACCCTTATGTTTTTAATTTTTCTGCAGGTTATAAATCTGCTAACCCCTGCTTAAATTATTATATAGCTTTTGCTTTAATATTTTTGAGCTTTTCTCTTTTATTTAAAGGCAGAGGTAGAATAATATATACTTTCGCAATTGATGGTATTTTAACACTACTAATGCTAATTGATACATGGTACTTTAGAGGATTCTTAACGGTTCCATCTGTATTAGCCTTAACTCAAACTGCTAATTTAGATAATATGACTGGTAGTATATTATCAATGACTAGCAAATTAGATGTTATATTTTTATTTGATTTTATAATACTAGCTGCATATGCATACATAACTAGAAAATCTTATACAAAAAAACATAAACGTGCTATTAAAACTTTCTTATGTACTTTTATTTTATCAATATTATTTATAATTTATGTTCCTTTTAGTATAACTGTTTTTAATAATAAAGATGTTCATAATGCTTATTTTTTTGACAATTATGACAAATCAAATACAGCTAGATATTTTTCGCCTATTGGATATCACATAATTGATTGTTATACAGTATACCGTGATTCTAAAACTTATAAATTAACTGATCAAGATAAAGCTGATATCAATAGCTTATTTGAAATTAAAAAGGAAAACTTACCTGACAATGAATATTTTGCTAGATCAAAAGGTAAAAATCTAATTTACATCCAAGTTGAATCATTAGAAAATTTTGTTATCGGGCAAAAAATTAATGGTAAAGAAATTACTCCAAATTTAAATAAATTAGTACAATCTTCATTATATTTCCCAAATACTTTTGAGCAAGTTAATGAGGGGACAAGCTCAGATTGTGACTTAATGGTCAATACTTCTATGCTTCCATTAAGAAGTGGTAGTACATTCTTTAGATATCCAAATAATACTTACAATTCATTACCAAACATATTGGAAAATCAAGGTTATAGTACTATTGCAATTCATCCTGATAAAGGTTCATTTTGGAACTATAAAAATGGTTTAATTGGAATTGGATTTGATAAATTTAATGATTACTATTCATTTAATGTAGATGAAAAAATAGGACTTGGAATTAGTGACAAGAGATACTTTGAACAAGTTGTTCCTATGTTAAAAGAACAAAAACAACCATTTTATTCTGAAACTATAACATTAACTAGCCATGGTCCCTTTGATCTTCCCAAACAATATAGAGAACTTGGACTTGATCCTGAATTAGATGAAAGTAAACTTGGAGGATACTTTGAAAGTGTACATTATACTGATAAACAAATAGGATATTTTCTTGATATGTTAGATAAAGAAGGATTACTTCAAAATAGTATTATAGCTATAATGGGCGATCATACTGGAGTTCATAAATATTATGATGATAGCATTAACCAATTAACTCATAAAGAAGATTGGTTCTTAAACACTGGAAACCCTAATGTTCCATTTATAATTTATGATCCATCTTCTAAAGACGGAAAAACATTTGACAAATTATATAATGGAGAAATTGATGTAATGCCAACACTACTTTATTTGCTCGGAGTTCCTAAGGAGCAATACGAAAATACTGCTTTAGGTAGAAATCTATTAAATACAAATAAATCATTTGCTGTAATAACTAATGGAACTCTTAAAGGTGGAGAAAATCTTACTGATAAAGAAAAAGAAATTTATAAAAAATCATTAGATATTTCAGATAAAATGATACGAGCAAATTATACTCATAAATAAGGCATAACTTGCCGAAATATACTTAAGTATATTTTACTAAAAACAGGTATTCCAATTTTAATTTTTAAATTGGAATACCTGTTTTTATACAAATTAAGAATGTTGCGTAATATAATTATATTTACTCATCAACTTTTGTAAACACGTCTTCATACATTAGACCTCTAATTAGAAATGTTTCTTCTTCATCATTCATTCAACTATTTTCCTGCTACAGAAAGTTCTTTTACAATTACAGATGGGCATCCTATGCTGCTCATTGGGAATTTTAAGTCACTTCCTACTTCTTCAATATCTTTTAATAATGTAAAGAAGTTTCCTGCTACCGTGATTTGCTCTACTGGAAAACTCTTCTTTCCATTTTCAATCATAAAGCCTTTCGCTGCTAAGGAAAAATCTCCTGTTATTGCACTTGCTCCTGAATGAAGTCCTGCAAATTCTGTGATTATTACCCCTTCTTTTACATCCATACAAAGTTCTTCAAAAGATTTTTTCCCCTGATTAATATAAAAGTTTGTTGCGCTTACACCTACGGTTGATGCATATGAACCTTTAAATCCATTTCCTGTAGACTTAACTTCAGCTTTATGGGCTGTTTTTAAATTATATAATAATGTATTTAATTTCCCATTAGTTATAATTTCTTTTTTATAAGTTGCCACACCTTCATCATCAAAAGAAGTACTTCCAAGTCCATCTTCTAAATGTGGATCATCAATCAATGTCACTATATCTGAGGCTATGATTTCACCTTCTTTTCCCTTTAATAAAGACAATCCCTTTTGTGCTTGCTCTGCATTAAAGATTCCTGAGAATGTACCAAGTAATGATACCATCGCCTCATTGTTTATAATTATCTTATACGTTCCTGATGGAATACTCTTTCCCCCAACTTTAGAAAGTGCTTCTTCAAGACCTTGCTTAGCTAACTCACTTGGTTTAATGTCTCCAACACTATTAGCTATAACATATCCCATACCATCGTACTTTTCATTATTTTCTTCTACTATAGGCACTACATATGCTGTTAAGCTATTTCTTTCATTCTTTAAGTTAAGTCCCTTTGAGTTTATTATTCCATAAGTAGCTTTTCCATACCCAATTCCACACCCTTGGAAGTTTACAACCTTGTCACATTGCTTCTTACATTCCTTTTCCATTTCTAAAGCAAGAGAAATAAGTTCATCAGGTTTTACATTATCCAATTCTTTTTTATAACAATCTAATTCCTTATATTCTTTATCTCCTTCATAGATAAATTGCACATCATCATTTTCTATAGCGAGTGCTGCCCCCTTTGCATTTGTTATAAGGGTTTTTATTGCATCTTCATCTAATATTTCAGTATAAGAATATCCCATTTTACCATTTATTTTTCCTCTAAATGAAAGTCCAAAAGCATTAGTTAATTTATACTTCTCAACTTCACCTTCATAGATATTTAAACTTAAATTTTCAGCATCAGAATAATATATTTCACATTCTTCAAACCCTAAAGTCTTAGCTTCTTTAAATAACTCTTCTTTAAATAAGTTAAAATCCATATCTATCTACCTCCTACTGTCATTTTCTTTACTCTAATCATAGGTTGACCTACGTTAGTTGGAATACTTCCTGAAGATGATCCACACATGCCTTGGGCCACCTCAAAATTATCTCCAACCATATCTATATCCATTAGAACTTCGCTACCCTTACCAATAAGACTTGCTCCTCTAACTGGTTCTTGAATCACTCCATTTTTAACTAAATAACCTTCTTGAACAGAGAAGTTAAATTCACCAGTTACTGGATTAACAGAACCACCACCAAGCTTCTTAGCATATAATCCGTCTTCTATAGATTTAATAATCTCATCTGCCTTATCATTTCCAGCAGCTATATAAGTATTAGTCATTCTTGAAGTTGGTTGGAATTTGTAACTTTGTCTTCTTGAGCTACCAGTAACCGCCATATTCATACGTCTTCCATTTAATTTATCAATCATATATCCTTTTAAAATACCATTTTCAATTAATACATTTCTTTGAGTTTTATTACCTTCATCATCTATGTTTAATGATCCCCAAGCATTTGCCATTGTACCATCATCTATTGCAGTAACCTTAGCCCCGGCTATTTGATCTCCTAGCTTATTTGCAAAAACTGAATTTCCTTTAGCAACGGCACTTGCTTCTAACGCATGACCACAAGCCTCATGGAATATAACTCCGCCAAATCCGTTATCTATAGCTACCGTCATATTACCTGCTGGACAGTTCTTTGCATGAAGCATAGTATGTGCTACCCTTGCTGCTTCTTTTCCATGATATGCAGGATCAACATTATCAAACATTTCAATACCCATATGTCTTCCTGGCCCTTCAAATCCCGTTTGATTTTCTGAACCCTTTGATGCAATTGCACTTACTCCTAGCCTTGTTCTTATTCTTGTATCTTGAACATATAACCCTTCAGTATTTGCAATTAAAACATTTTGTTCTTTATCTGCATAGCTTGCAATGACTTGTGAAATATCATCACTAAAATTTTTAGCTCCACTATAAGCACTTTTTAAAACAGCTATTTTCTTATCATAATTTACATCCTTAGGGTAATAAATTATTGGATGTATTGTAGTTATCTTCTTTTCATTTAATACAATTTGACTTATACTATCTCCTTTAAATTCTCCCAATGCTAGAGCTGCTCTATAGGCAGTATCCAAAAGACTATCTAAACTATTATTATTTGTATAAGCGTAAACACTATTTAACCCCTTAAAAATTCTAATTCCTATACCATAACTTCTTCCACCTATAGCATCATCTACCTTGCCATCTACTAATGATATAGAATTGTTTATTGAATCTTCTTCAAATATTTCAGCAAAGTCTCCTCCAGTTACTAAACACTTTGCCAATATCTCACACGCAATACTTTTTGCTAACATTTTAGTCCTCCTTATTTTAAATGATATAAAATTTACATCATCTTTATTTTTTATACATACGTCTAGTTTTCACTTTAAATATCTACATATATACATTTTAATATATATAATCATAACATATATTAATAGTTTACCATTAATAATTTCTATTTTAATTATAATATATCTGAATGTCATTCAAATATTTTTTAATTATCGATTCTAAATAAAAAAATAAACTATGCTATTTTCAAGTAAAGTTACTAGTATAGTATAAACCTTGTCATACTAATATACTAATACTCAACTGAAAACTAACATAGTTTCTTCAATTATATATACACAATTTATGAATTATACTTATCTCTCTCACATATCCAAACTAAAAACAACTTATTTCATAGTTCTAAATTCATATCCTTGTTCTTTTAAATATTTTATTATTTCAGGTAACGCTTTTGCTGTTTCTTCTTTACCATAAGTATCATGCATTAATATTACTGCTTTTTGTCTACCGGTTATAGTTTTTATAAGTTGCTGTTTCAATTGTTCTGCCTTCTTAGGGGCTCCTTCTGCATCTCTAGATAACGCATTCCAATCTACTTGGTGATAATCCTTTTCCTTCATAATTGCATCCATTGCATCCATACCCTTCCAGGTCATATGTCCACCAGGAAATCTAATAGCCCTAGTTGAAAATCCTTCACCCAAAACATTTTTTAAAGATTGATTAGTTTTATCAACATCAGCCATAAAGTTATCCACATTTACAGTCTTATTTGGATATAAATAATTATAATTGTGTGAATAAGTATGATTTCCTATAGCATTTCCTTCTTCAACTTCTCTTTTTATTAAATCTTTAGTAACCTTACTTTCATCTACTGCTTTTCCAACAACAAAAAAAGTTGCATGTACATTTTCAGCCTTAAGAATATCTAATATAAGTGGAGTTACAGTTTCTGATGGTCCATCATCAAAAGTTAAATAAGCAACCTTTTTACCATCTGCTGCTCCATCAGGCATTTGTCCTTTCATTTGTTGATCTAAATATTTTTCCACAAATGCTATATCATCAGCTGAAGGATCATTTTCTAAGAAAGAAAAATCACTCTTTGATTGATTTTTATTGTCTTCGCCACTTGACTCTGAACTTGCTTCTTTATTAACTTCAAGCGCTTGTACTGCTTGCTTATCCTTTGAGAATTTCACAGCCATTAGAGAACTCCCTCCAACTACAAATGCAACAATAATAATAAATAAAATCATAGTTCTAATAGTTTTAATATTCTTTAATTTATTTTTATTATTTCTATAATTATACTTCATTTCTTATACCCCTCATGCTTCAATGGATTTTATTATTTTTTACTTTTTAACTATAATTATATTAAGGATACTTTTCACGTCTATATATAGTATAAGTTCCTAAGTAATTTTCTACAACAAAAAAAAGCCGATTTCTCGACTAAAAATATTCCCTTTTAGAAATGTAGTTTCTATATTATATAAAATTTTCAAATTAAATTTGTTATATATTAATTATTCAATTTTTTTATAAAATATAAATGGCTCCGCGAAGAGGACTCGAACCTCCAACCTATCGGTTAACAGCCGAGTGCTCCACCATTGAGCTATCGCGGAATGTAACCATTGAAAGAATATTATTCTTTCAAAATTGCATATAGATATTAATGTATATTTACAACTTGATTATATATATTGGTCAAGCCCTCGACCTATTAGTATCAGTCAGCTAAATATGTTACCATACTTACACCTCTGACCTATCAACCTTGTAGTCTTCAAGGGGTCTTACTAGCTTAC
>JAKBFR010000099.1 GCA_021837545.1 Bacillota bacterium
AGATTTAAGTTTGGTTTAGATAAACTTCTTGAAATTAGAAAAGAAAAAGAAGAAGAAAGTAAAAGGTTATTTACTGAAAGTCAGAGAGAAAAAAAGAAAATAGAAGAAAAACTAGAAGAACTTAATGAAAATTATAATAAGTATAAAGGAATATCTCCTAATGAAGATATAATATATCAAAAACTAAAAAGATATTATATTCAAGGAGTGCAAAGTGGAATAGAGTCTAGTGAAAAAGATTTGGTTATAAAAAATCAAGAAATTGATAAAAGAAGAAGAGATTTAACAGAAAAACAAATGGAAAGAAAAACGGTTCAGACACTAAAGGACAAAAAATATGAAGCATATGTAAAGGAACAAGATAGGGTAGAACAAATAAATCTTGATGAATTAGCTCTTTATGCATTTGTGAGAAATCAAGACAAATCTTAATAGTTAACAGTTAACAACGAAGCAACAAATTCCTTTGGAATTTGGAAGAATATATAATTTTAGAAATGCTGAAAGGGTTTAATCAAAAACTGTCAATTGTTAACTTCAAACTCTTAACTGAACATCGAAGGGAGGTGAGAATAATGGTTACAACTACAAACACATCAATTAATTCTAAAACAAATAGTATTGATATTTTGTCACAAACTTATAATACAAATTTATCAAGTAAATCTACTTCAGAATTATATAAAGTAGATAATAATAAAACTACGTCTAAACCTGAAACTTCTAAAAGTGAAGATTTTAGAGACGTATTAAGTTCAAAAACAACTTCTAAAGATGATGTTAATAAAAATGAAACTTCAGTTGATACTAAAGATACTACTAAAATTGATGAATTAAAAGAAAAGCTTGAAGAATTAGATAAGGATAGTAAATCTGATTCTAAGGATAAAGTGAATGACATATTAAATGAATTACTAAGTTTACTTGCTAAGTTCGGTGTTAAGGAAGAAGATTTAAAGTCAAATGGAGAAATTAATTCTGATGTATTAAAAACTATGATTGAAGGAATTAATGGAAACGCAGCTTCTAAAAATAATTCAAGTAGCATTATGGATAAGTTGATGGAACTTTTGAAAAATGATTCAGTGAAAGGTAACTTAGATACTGATGTACTAAAATCAATGCAGAAAATTTTAAGTAATTTAAGCGCTAATATTGCAGATGATAATACTGAGGCTACAAAAGATGTAAAAAGTGGTATAAAAAACTTAATGTCAGAAATATCTAATATGCTAGATAATAAACAAAGACAAAGTGGAAAAGTTTTATCACTTGAAGATATGCTTAGTAAAAACTATTCACAAGATAATAAAGAAAGTTCAACTGAAAATGAAAGTAATAAGAACGATACTACTAAAGCTACAAAAGAAGATAAATTTTTAAATTCATTAATTAATGATGATAAGGATAGCTCTTTAAATAAAATAAATTTATTTGCAGCAAGGACTCAAACTGTTCAAAATCAAGGCGTTGATACTGCTAGAGGATTAACAATTAATAAAGCTACTTTTGCAGATGATTTAATACAAGATGTTAAATTTATGAGTAACAATTCACTTAAAGAATTAACAGTTAAGATTAATCCAGGTAATCTAGGAGAAATAACTATAAAATTAATTCAAGAAGATGGTGTAATGAAAGCTAACTTAAAAGCTAATTCAAAGGAAACAACGGCTTTACTTTCACAAAATTTAACGGAGATTAAAAAACAACTAGGAGAACAAAACATTAAAATATCGGATGTTAATATTGAACTTTACCAGGAAGATACAACATTCTTTACAGAACAAGGATTTGGAAGACAACTGTCAGAAGAACAAGGAAGAAACAATAATAGTAATACTAGAAATAATGCAACAATTACTGAAGAAGATTTAATAGAGAATATTCCATCTACTAATAGTAATGTAGAATTTTTTGCATAGGAGGTAAAATATGAGTAGTTCAGCAAATTCATTAAATAATACTACCGTTAATGTTGCTACTTCAGGGACAACTACTAAGGGAACTAAAATTGTAACATCAACTGGTGGTAATATGGATAAAAATTCATTTTTAAAAATATTGGCAGCACAATTAAGTAATTTAGATCCAACACAAAATCAAGATTCAAGTGCTTATGTTAGTCAAATGGCTCAATTTGCATCAATGGAACAAATGACAAATTTAAATACTACTATGTCAGATTCTGCATATCAACAAATGGTTGGTAAAACAGTAATAACAAATGAAAAAGATGATTCTGGTGCATATGTTCAAGGTTCTGTAACTGGGGTAATCAAAAAATCTGGAGGAACTTATTTGGATATGCAAATTGATGGAAAAGATGCAGAAGTTTCTGTTGAAAATATAATAGGAGTTGTAAAAACAACAGACACTAACACAATTTCAAATAGTAGAGCAGCACTTAATTCAGATTTCTTAGCGGCTTCGGCTTTGGCAGCAGACAAAAAGAATGTTGTTCTAGCAGAAGTAGGTACGGATGGTACTACTACCCTAGTAAAGGGAACAGTAAGTGGTGCTTATATGGATACTGTTAGTAATGCAACGGTAAAAATAAAAGTTAATGTTTTAGATTCAGATGGAAAATCAACAGGCGAAACGAAGACATATGACTATGGAGATATAGTAAGAGCTGGAGACTTAACAGATGATGAAATGAATGTAAAGCTAAATACAACAAAAGATACAGCAACGACAACAACAGTGTGAGAATAGATGAGTTATAGAATTGTTAACGGACAAACATATTTAGTAGGAAATTTTGAACAAATTAATAATACACAACCTAAACTAAATAATACAACTAATGCAAAGGAGAATAAAAGCTTCAAAGATGTATTAGATAGTGTTAAAAGTAAAGATGAAGGTTTTACTGTATCGAAACACGCAGCTCTAAGACTCAATGAAATTAATTTTACAGAAAAAGACATGAAACAAATAGAAAAAGGATTTAAGATAGCAAAAGATAAAAATTCAAAGAATACAGTTATGTTATATAAAGACGTAGCGATAATTGCAAGCGTTGAAAACAAAACAATTATAACAGCTGTTGATAAAGAAAGAGCAAAAGACAACATATTTACAAATGTAGATAGTGTGGTAATTTTATAGGCTGGACCTAAAGGAAGCCTCAACTTGTGGAATGATAGAAGCAAGTTAAAATAAAAAATATGATTTGGAGGAACGTTTATGTTAAGATGTATGTATTCTGGAATAAGCGGAATGAAGGTTAATCAAACTAAATTAGACGTTATTGGTAATAACATAGCAAATGTAGGTACTACTTCATTTAAGTCTTCAAGAGCAGAATTTAGCGATATGTTATATCAAAACTCTGGAGAAGCAACTTCACCTACAACGACAAAAGGTGGAACAAATGCTAAGCAAGTAGGACTTGGAGCAAAATTATCAAGTATAAATAAAGTAATGGGACAAGGAAATGCTTTATCAACCGGAAGATCACTTGATGTATGTGTTGATGGTGATGGATATTTAGTAGTTGGTAAAGGACCTATAGATGGTAATATATCAACAACAACAACAGCAGCTACAAAGGCGATGGATGAAACTCTGTATACAAGAGATGGAAATTTAACTTTAGATAAAGATGGAAATTTATTAACAGCAGATGGATATAGAGTTATGGGATATGCAATGTCTGCTTCAAGCGGTGGTACAAGTAGTCTTGTTGCCAGTAC
The DNA here is from genome assembly GCA_021837545.1 of Bacillota bacterium. Next base: position 3,702 of record JAKBFR010000099.1, read on the forward strand.
TACTGGTGGAGCAACTACGGTTAATTTTGTAGATGCAGATGCGGCTACAAAGCCGATAGCAGTGGCTGGAAGTTTAGTACCATTAGCCATACCAGATTCAGTAGTGAAGGCTGATGGTACATTAGATCCTATCAAAAAATTTGAAATAGGTAAAGATGGACTTATTACAGCTGTACTTGGAAGTGGTGCAAGAACAGCTATAGGGCAAATGGGTATGGCAAGCTTTAAAAATACAGAAGGATTAACAAGTATCGGTGGAAATATGTTGCAAGTATCATCAAACTCTGGTGCAGCTTTGTATAAAACAGGGGTTGGTGAAGCAGCAGCTACAGATAACAGTGGTGGTTTTGGAGATCTTGTTCAAGGAGCTCTTGAAGCATCAAATGTTGATTTAACAGAACAATTTACAGATATGATCACAGCGACTAGAAGTTTCCAAGCTGCATCTAAGATGATAACTACAGGAGATGAAATTCTTCAAACTATTACTGGCTTAATGAGATAGTTTAGAATTAAGAAAATAATCACATAATAATGAGCAAGTTGAGCTTTTAAGCTCAACTTGCAAATATTTAATGTATTTAAATGTATAATGCAGAATACACAATATAAAATAATTGATAATTGTTAATTGAATTAAGGTGTGTATTGTGAATTGTACATAGATTAATGCACATTTCAAAAAAAAGTAAGGGGTGAAAATTTATGATAAACGTAACAGGAATGAACCATGAGAAATTTATACTTAATGCTGATCATATTGAAAAAATAGAAGAGGTTCCTGAAACAATAATAACATTAATAAATGGAAGAAAATATATAATTCTAGAAAGTGTAGAAGAAGTAATGACTGCAGTTATAAAGTACAAGAATAAGATATTTACATACAAAATATAAAAAATTAGCATTTTAATTGTTGGGAATAGTAAGGAGTGATACTAATGGCTTTTGGAAAAGGAAAAGCAAAAGAAAAGGGCGAAAATACTAGTAAAAGTAATAAAGGTGTTTTAGTAATTTTATTTATTTTAGGGTTAATAGTTTTAGGAGCGGCAACTTTTGGGGGAGTATATTTATATATGAAAAATAGTAAAACGATAGATGCCCAACAAGTTGTTATAGAAAATACATATATGGATTTATCAGAATTTACTGTTAATTTAGCTGATGAGGGTGGAAAAAGGTATTTTAAAGGGGAATTATCTTTAGGTTATGATAAGACAAAAACAAAGTTAGCTGAAGAATTGACAGCCAATCAAGTAGTTGTAAGAGATGATATAATATTTTATTTTAAAAGTCAAAAAGCTGATTTTATAAATAATGCAGAAAATAAAGATGTTATAAAAAAACAATTGATAGAAGCTATTAATAAGGACTTAACAAAAGGCAAGCTAACAGATATAAGATTTAAAAGTATGATAATTCAGTAGGTGGAAAAATGAATTTTGAATTGTTGACAATGCTCGTAAAACTTATTTTAGCGTTAGGAGTAACACTTGGATTAATGTTTTTAAGTTTTAAACTAATGGGAACAAAATTGAGTGCAATTAATAATAACAAATATGTTAAAGTTATTGATAGAGTACAAGTAACAAAGGAAAATTTTATATTAATAGTTAAAATTGGAAAAAAAGGATATGTAATGACTAGTACTGCTGGACATATGGAAAAATTATCAGAACTATCAGAAGAAGAAATTAATATTATTGAAGAAGATAAGAAAAAAGTAGCAGCGGAGATATCTGAAAGCTACAATGAATTAATTTTGAAATTAAGAAAAAATTTTTCTAAGATAGTAAAGAATATAAAATCAAAGGAAGAGAAACATGAAAAATAATAAAAACAGAATAGCATTTACGCTTTTGATGGCTCTCGGAATTATGATGTTTTGCACTATAAATGCATATGCGGCTCCGAGTAGTACAGCCTTACCACAACTTAATATATCACTTGGAGATAAAAGTGGTACACCACAAGATTATGTATCAAGCATAAAAATATTAATATTTTTTACGATTATATCATTATTACCATCTATAGTAATAATGATGACATCTTTCACTAGAATAGTTGTGGTTTTCTCATTTCTTAAGAGTGCAATGGGAGTACAACAGGCTGTTCCAAATCAAATTTTGACAGGACTAGCTATATTTTTAACACTATTTATCATGGCGCCTGTTTATAATGAAATAAATACTAATGGAATTCAGCCATATTTAGAAAATAAAATAACTCAAGAGCAAGCAATTGAAGAATCTTCAAAGCCATTAAAAGCATTTATGCTAAAACAAACAAGAGAAAAGGATTTAGAATTATTCGTTGAAATTGGTGGAGTTGATAAAGAAAATTTAACAAAAGAAAATGTTTCATTTGTTACATTAATTCCTGCTTTTGCAATAAGTGAATTAAAAACAGCATTTCAAATTGGATTTTTAATATATTTGCCTTTTCTTGTAATAGATATGGTAATATCCAGCATTTTAATGGCAATGGGTATGTTTATGTTGCCACCTACAATGGTATCTCTTCCATTTAAATTAATAGTATTTGTAATGGTTGATGGATGGTATTTATTGACACAATCTTTAGTGAAGAGTTTTATGTGAGGTGAGATGTTATGACAGAAACAATGCTAAATGCTATAGTTAAAGATACAATAATAACAGCAGCCAAAGTATCAGCACCCATATTAATATCAGTTCTTGTATTAGGATTAGTGATAAGTATATTTCAAGCAACTACTCAAATACAAGAACAAACACTAACTTTTGTGCCTAAATTAATAGCAACAGCTGTTATTGGAATATTTTTGGGTAGTTGGATGCTTCAAACAATTATGTCTTTTACAACCAGAATCTTTGATTTGATTTCAAAGATTACCACATAAGGAGGTAGCCACTGTGATAGATGTAGCCTACTTCCTTGCATTGTTTTTAGTGTTTTTAAGAATAACTTCATATTTTATAGCTGTTGAAATATTTTTTCCATCTGGAACACCTCAAATTATGCAAGGTGTATTTTCACTTATACTTTCATTTGGTATTATATCGGGAATAGATTATTCTACAATGAATGCTATAAATAATGGCTATATTTTGGTATTTTATGCAATAAGTGAAATAATGACTGGGTTAATACTAGGTTACATAACTAATTTAGTTTTTCAAGCAGTGAAACTAGCAGGAGCATGGATGGATATTCATGCAGGCTTTTCAATGGTATCTATATTAGATCCAACAAGTCATACTACATCAACTTTACTTGGGAATTTTTCTTATTTTATTTCACTAGCATTCTTTTTTATAGTTGATGGTCATCATGTACTTATAACGATGTTGTTCGAAAGTACAAAGATAGTACCAATTGGGAAAACCATAGTTTATCAAGAAACCTTAATGGGAGTTATGCAAACTATTTTTAGTTATTTCACATTAGGTGTGAAAATGGCAATACCTTTGGTATTAATAATTGTTATAACAGATGTGTGCTTGGGATTAATTGCGAGAACAGTACCTTCAATCCCAATTATGATTTTTGGTATGCCTATAAAAAATATGTTGGGTCTTATGACATTTATTATATTATTACCATTACTACTTAAATTAGTAGGTACAGCTATATATAACTTACCGAGTATTTTCCGGGAAATAGTCAATTTAATACCAGCAGTTCCATTAGCATTAATTTTTGCAAGTGATGATAAAACTGAAGAAGCAACTCCAAAGAAAAAATCAGATTCTAGAAATAAAGGTCAATTAGCTAGAAGTAAGGATGTATCAGTAGCAATTACAATGCTTGTTTGTACAATGCTGATTTCTTCTTTATGGGGAATGTTGACATCTGGATTTAAAGATGTAATTATATATTTTTTTAAATTTCCTATGTTAGAAAGTTTTAATCAAGCATCACTTTCTAATATTGTGATAACTGTAACATTGAAAATAGGAACTTTACTTTTACCTTTTGCATTACCTATAATGATTGGTGGAATTATTGCGAGTTTACTTCAAACTGGTTTTTTATTTACAGGAGAACCTTTGAAGCCTTCTTTTGGGAAATTAAATCCAATATCAGGAATGAAAAATATGATATCTAAAAGAAGTTTAGTAGATTTAGGCAAAAATATGATAGTAATAACTATAATATCAATTTTAGCCTATAAGTATATATTAGCAAATTATCAAAGTATATTGGGGATTTCAAACTTGTATTTACCTACACTTGGAGATGAGGTAAAAAATTTAGTTGTTGGTATTTTTAAGCAAATAAGCTTAGTTATTGTTATTATTGCAGCTACTGATTATTTTCTTCAAATTAGAATGCATAATAAAGAGATGAAGATGACAAAACAAGAAATTAAGGATGAATACAAACAATCAGAGGGAGATCCACAATTAAAAGGGAAAATTAAGCAAAGGCAAAGAGAAATGGGTATGAAGAGAATGATGTCATCTGTTGCAGATGCTACAGTTGTAATAACCAATCCTACTCACTTAGCAATTGCTATAAAATATGAAGAAGGCGGAAATATGGAGGCTCCAAAAGTTGTAGCTAAAGGAGCGGACTTTGTTGCACTTCAAATAAAGAGAATAGCAAAGGAACATGAAGTTCCAGTTATTGAAAATAAACCACTTGCAAGAATGATGTATGATAGGGTGGAAATAGATGATGATATACCACAAGATTTATATCAAGGGGTTGCAGAAATCTTAGCGGTAGTAATGAAACTGAAAAAGAAATAAGAAACTTAATTTAAATGTTTAATTTAAAAACTGTAATGTTAATTCAATAAAAGTTCTCATAATACTCAAAAGATGATATTATATAGGGAATAAGGATAATAATTTTATTTATAAAATTATGAAAGATACTTCGTCTATTTGCAAAAAAATAAGATTTACATTACAAGTAAGTAATTGAGAATTAAGAGTGATAGTGGAGAATGGGAGGTTAAATTTTTGGAATTTGGTAATAAAAGGCTAAATATAAAAAACAATTTAGACGTAATAGTGGCATTGGGCGTTATAACCATAGTACTTATGATAATAATACCTTTACCAAAACAACTAATTGATTTACTTTTGGCCCTAAATATAACACTTTCTATAGTTATAATTTTGATTACAATGTTTACAACCAGTGTATTACAACTTTCAGTCTTCCCTACATTGTTGCTGGTTACAACATTATTTAGATTAGCACTTAACATATCTTCGACAAGATTAATACTTACAGAGGCAGATGCAGGGACTATTATTACTGCCTTTGGTAATTTCGTTATACGT
>JAKBFR010000100.1 GCA_021837545.1 Bacillota bacterium
TGATAAGGTGTACTTATTACATTAACTCCATTTTCCTTAGCTTTAGGAAGTAAATTTTCTGCAAGTGTATGAGAACCAGTTATTATAATTAATGATGTTTTCATATCAATTAAAGCTTCTTGCGCATCAGGCCTGTCTCCCACAAGTGCAATGTCCCCTTCATTAATAAGTTCTTTTAAGCTGTCTGGTTTCATTGCAGTAACTGCAATCTTACCTTTAAATATTTTACAATCTTCATTTATGTATATACTTCTAGCTAAAAGTGTATCTAATATATTTTCTATTGATGTCTTACTTTTAGCCAATATATTATCATCAGATATATCCATACATGATGATGCTAAATTTGAAATTGAAAGAATTCCTACTAATCTATCCTTATCATCAACTACTGGTAAAGATTTGATATGATTATCTCTCATAATATTCCATGCCATCTTTAAAGAAACATTAGGTAATATTGATGAAATAGTATCAATAGCTAAATCTTCAACTTTAAGTTTAACTGTTTCTAATAATCTTGGAGCTTTAACTCCAAAGTAATCTAATATAAATTGTGTTTCTGCATTTACATTCCCTAATCTTACAGGTATAGTTGGAAGATTACTAGTCTTATTTTTAAATTCAGAATAACCATATGCAGCACAAATAGAATCTGAATCAGGATTTTTATGCCCAGTTACATAAACTACATTTTCCAAAATAATTCCTCCTATAAATTTTCATTTTATAATACATATTTATTTTACTTATAAAGTGAAACAATGTAAAGACCTAATTCAATTGACAATTGCAGTGCAATGTCCTATACAAAAACACTAATGCGTATATCCAATTTTAATTGGATATACGCATTAGTGTAATTTAAAATTTAATTATCTCATGTTATTTATCATACTCCACATATCATCTGCGGCTGTTACTGCTTTTGAACTAAGTTGAAAAGCTCTTTGAGTTAATATAATATCCGAAAATACTTCACCTGTATCTACATTTGATCCTTCTAAAGAACCTTGTACTACATTATAATTATTACTCAATGTTACTTGAGCATCTGAGCTTGGAGTAAAGCAACTATTTCCAATAGGTATAAATCCTTTATCACCTATAGCTGTAAAAACTGGAATGGTTCCAATTTTAGTCATTTGCTCTCCAACCTTCATTGTTATTCCACCATCTTGATCTATTGATATATTACTATTTTCCAAAGCAGGACTTCCTTCTGAAGCTCCATTTTCATATTGAATATACACTTTTTTTCCACTTGAGTCTACTAATGTTCCATTTGAATCAATTTTAAAATTACCATCCCTAGTGTATACTATATTTCCATTAGCTTGTGTAACCGCAAAATATCCTTTCCCATCTATAGCCAAATCTGTCTTTCCACCTGTCGTTATAAGACTTCCTTGCTTATTTGTTGCATAATTTATGCCAAGTTTAACTCCAGTACCACTTATAGCTTTTTTATTTACAAGCGGAGTTCCATTTCTATTTAATGATTCTGTTAAAAGATCTTTAAATCCAACATCTGTGCTTTTATATCCTGTAGTTGTACTATTAACTAAGTCATTTGAAAGATAATCAAGTTTTTCTTGATATGCACTCATACCACTTTTAGCAGTAGCAAAAATATTAAACATAATTTGTTTCCTCCTCTATTATACACGACCTAATTCACTTGCAGCTTTTTGTACTGTTTCATCTTGCATCTTAACAAACTTTTGATTTGTTTCAAATTGTCTTTTTACTTCCATAAGTTTCACCATTTCTTCGGATGGGTCTACATTTGATGCTTCAAGAAAATTTTGTCTTACATTAACCGTAGCATTATAAATAGGAGTATCAACTGTAGTGTAATTATCCCCTAGCGGTTCCAGTGAATTATAATTTTGCAGATCTGCTGTTAATAACTTATCGGTTGTACCGATTCCTTCAATATTGATATTATTTTCTCCGTCTAATGAAAACTTTGCATCTCCAACATATATTGGTTCTTTAGCACCAGTAGTATTATTTATTCCTAATACTTTACTTCCATCATTTGTTATTAAATATCCTTGTTGATTAACCTTAAAGTTTCCATCTCTTGTATAAACTTCTTTATTTCCATTTTGAGCCACAAAGAATCCTCTTCCATCAATAGCAAAATCTGTACTACTATCTGTAGCCTTAAAAGATCCTTGTGTGAAAATAGTATCTACATCATTAACTTTTACGCCTAAGTTTAAACTACCAATGTCATTCTTAACATATTTATCGCCTAAAAGCTTTTGTCTATTAGATATCATAACATCTTGAAAACTTTGTTTTGTTAATTCACGTTTTTTATAACCATTATTATTTGCATTGGCAATATTATTAGTAATTACTTCTTGCTCATTTTGTAATGTTATTAATCCCGAAACAGAAGTATAAAATCCTCTTATCAATTTAATCCGCTCCTTTTAAAATTGACTTGCTCTCACTCTCATATATCATTCCTAAATCTCTAGCTTTTTCTTCTATTTGACTGTCTGAAAGATTAACTGTATATTTATACCCAAACATACATATAACCCCTAAAACTAACCCTATTCCTACTCCAAACAAAATTTTTTTATCTATGAGAAATATAATATTTTCTTTTATTTTTTGAACAAACCCTTTACTAATAGTACTTCCCCCTTACTCACAGATAATTCGTGACATATTTGTTCTTCTGTCAATCCTTCTTTTAAAAGCTTTTTAATACTTTGAGTTTTATTACTGTCAGCTTTTTCAGAAAAAACATCTTCTGTTGGTTTTTCTTTATTTATATCTGAATCTACAAATAAACTTTCACCTGTTTCGCCAACAATTAGGTCTATTTTTCTAATCTTTTCTAATTTCTTCTCATCTGCTTTGCTATAATCTTTATTTATATCAGTATCTATTTCATCTTCATTTATCAAATATTTATTTTCTAAATCTTGTTTATTATCGTATATTTTTTCATTATTCTTAAGCTTATTTAAATTATTTTTTATGTCTATAACTTCTTCTTGCAATTCTGTCAAACTTTCAGCTATATCTTTTCTTAAAATTCCAATTTCCATTTTATAATCGTTTAATTCTTCTTTACTATCCTGTAATACACTTTGAAAAGATATATCTAAAATATTGTCTTCTTGTTTTACTTTGCTTTCTCTTTTTATAGCTCGATAATTATAAATTATCAAAACCAATCCTATTATCAATAATATTAACGGCATAAAACACCTCAACTTCAATGTTCACTTGTCAATGCTCAATGCTCAATGCTCAATTGTCGAAAATTAATACTTGAGCATTGATAATTGATAATTGAGCATTGATATTTAATGAATATAATGCAATTTTTTCATACATTCTCTTAAATTACTAATGGATCTACTATGTAATTGACAAACTCTAGACTCTGATACACTTAGTACTGTACCTATTTCCTTTAATGTAAAACCTTCGTAATAATAAAGATTCAATATTGTTCTATCCTTTTCCTTAAGCAAACTTATTGCTTGTGTTAAAATCTCTAATTGTTCCTTATCTTGAAGATGAGCCTCAGGACTTGGACTATTTTTATCTTCTATAATACCAATAAGATTTACATCTTCGTCTTCTGAAAAAATAACATTTTCTAAAGATACCATTGAAATATAATTTATATAATTTTCGATTTCTGCTACTTCATTCAACGAAATCTCCATATATTTTGCTATTTCAACATTTGTAGGCTCTCTTAATAACTGCATTTGCAAATTATCAATAGCCTTATTATATTTATTTAATTTATCCATGGCACCCTTAGATATTGGTCTATTTTTTCTTAATTCATCTATCATTGACCCTTTAATTCTTATAGATGCATAAGAAGAAAATTTCATTCCCTTTGTATCATCAAACTTATTTATTGCATCCATAAGTCCAATCAAACCATAACTTACCAAATCCTCATATTCCATATATTTGTTTTTTCCAAACATGACTCTAGAGGCAATATACTTTACTAATGGAATATATTCTTGTATTATTTTCTCTTTTCCATCCACATCATTTACTACATGCATATCATATTACCACCCATTCTTTCATCTATTTCATAGCTCATATACCATAAATCTTTTGTTTATCTGATGTCTAGCCACTGTAACACTCCCCTCTTCTTAAAGTGGGAGATAACAGTGGCACGACCCTAGATAAGTTCAACTAACCTTCAGTGAGATATTTACCCTCAATGGGCACCTAGAAAACTCCCTCTGAAGCTAAGTTTCACTTTATAATTTAGCTCTTTGTTTTCTCGCTATTTGAAAAAGTTCTTGGATTATAAAGTCACTTTGAACTGGTGTAATATCTAAAAATCTTAACCCACAAAGTTTTTCTTTATCTTCTGTATTTTCAATTCTCGCAATATCACACTTTAATTCTATTTCAATTTCTTTTATTTTCGTCCTAATTAAAAGTATATCATCTCTTTTTATATCGTCTTTTGTTTTAAGTTTTAATCCACCGCCACTTAAATCTACCATAAATGCTTCTTTATAAGGCAAACTATCAATATCTTCTTTATTAATGTTCGTAATTACTTTATATTCTACTGTATTTAATAACTCTACTCTGAAAAAATTTCTTCGTTGTATTTTTTTTATATCAAAAGGTTTTGATATCTTATAATATATTATATTTCCTTCTTTACCTCTTGAAATTATATTAGAATAAAATTTAAAACATCTACCTTCATCTAAATAAGAATTTATTTCAATCTTCTCATTTATATGTACCATTAGATATTCCCCATCTATGACAGGCAAATTTATCCTCAAAAAATCATCTTGCACATCTATAATCAAAGATTTATATGCTTTTTTATCTACCACTACTTCTATTCTATCATTAACTTTTAAGTTAAAACTATCCACAATAAAATCCCCCTATGAAAATCTATTAAATAATCTCTTAAATAATCCTTTTGCTCCATTTACTGAATTTATTTCTTGACCCATAAGTTTCATAGCGATATTTTCTATATCTTTAGATGCATCACAATTAGGATACAACACAACAAAAGGTTTTTGTTGCCTTACACTCTGTACTAATTTTTTATCATCTAGTATACATCCCAAATATTCAATATTAATCTTTAGAAACCTGCTAACTGCCCTATTGAATCTACTATAAGTTTCGTCTCCTTCTTCTTTAGTAAACGCTTTATTTACAATTATTTTTGCATTAGTTTTAAGTTGATAATGATCTATAGCCTTTATTAAACTATATCCATCTGTAAGAGACGTCGGTTCTGGAGTAGTTATAAGAATCAACTCTTCTGATGCGGCTATAAAAGATAAAACATCTTTATTAACTCCTGCACCTGTATCCATTAATATGTAATCATATTCATCTAATGTATCAAGTTTTTCTAAAAATATCTTTTTATCGTTTTCTTCTAAATCTTGAGCCTTACTTAATGCAGATCCCGCCGGAATCAAACTTACGCCATTAGTTCCTTCTATAATTATATCTTTTATGCCTAAATCAGTAAATACAATATCAAATATATTATGTTTAGGATAAAGACCCATTAAGACATCATCATTTCCCATACCTAAATCCGCATCAAAAATCAAAACTCTTTTTCCTTTATTTTGAAGAACTATTGCTAAGTTAACAACAAAATTGCTTTTTCCAACTCCGCCTTTTCCTGATGTTACTGTTATAATTTTAGTAGCTGTCTTCTTATGGCCCTGCTCTTCATTATTTATCAATTTTCGTAATGCTTCTGCTTGATCTAGCATAGTATTTCCTCCCCTAGGATGAAACTTGCAATTTCTTCTTTTGTAGGCACCTTTATATCATCCGGTACATTTTGGCCTATAGTTATAAAATTAACTGGCCTATTAGAAATCTTTGATATATTATATAAAGATCCATATACAGTAGTTTCATCGAGTTTTGTAATAATAATATTATCATATTCAAGTTCTGCATAACCTTTTAATATACTCTTTATATCACTATTTTTCGTAGTAGCACTTATTACCATGTTTACATGATTTGGATTCGCCTTTTGAACAAAAGCTCTAAGCTCTGAAATTTGCATTGCATTCTTGCTACTTCTTCCTGTAGTATCTATAAGTACAATCTCACAATCTTTCATCTTTTCAATGGCTTCTTCCATTTCTTTCATAGTGATAACAACTTCAAAAGGAATATTCATTATTTCAGCATAAGTTTTAAGTTGCTCTACAGCTCCAATTCTATATGTATCTACTGTTATTAATCCAACTTTCTTTTTCTCAACAAGAGCAAGCCTTCCCGCAAGTTTTGCTATAGTAGTAGTTTTTCCAACCCCAGTTGGTCCTACTAATACAACACGTCCACTTAAACCTTGTCTAGATACCAATATATCTTTTTCAAAAACATCCCTTAAGGCTTCTGTTTCGTCATTAATTTCATTACAATTTTCCTTTACTACTTTCACAATTTCATCTTGAAATTCTTCATCAATCTCTAAATTCTTTAATTTTTCTTTTAAATAATCAGTTGATTTTTCTTTGTATGGCGTACTATCTATTACTTTGTTAAATAAATTTTTTAATTCACTAACTTCTTTATGTATAGCTTCTATATTGGAATCTTCTATCTTCTTATGTTCTTCCTCTATATTAACTTTAGAAACCTCTTTTTCTATATTGGAATTATGTTCAAATATTTTACTATTTAATGTTTCAGACTTTTCAGTTTCTTTTAATTTTACTGGTTCTCCTACAACTGATATTTCATCTTGCATCATTTTTCTGATACTTTGTAAAGAATTCTTGAATTCCTCATCTCTATCAAAATAATTTTTATCTTGATTAGAATTATTTCTATCTTGATTAAAGTTATTTTTTTCTTGATTAGATAAATTTTCAACTGCTGCTGTAACCTCAATTACTTTTTTTGAAAATAATCCTTTTATACCTGACTTTCTAACTTTTCTTTGGCTTATTATAATAGCATCTTTTCCTAGTTCATATCTAATGCGAGTCAAACCTTCATTCATGTTTTTTACAAGATATTTTTTTATAATCATCTATATTCTTACGACTCCTTCACTATTAATTTGAACATCATTTGGTACTTCATTTAAAGAAATTACCATAATATGAGGAAATACCATTTCTATTAATTTCCTAAATACACATCTTATATTTGGAGAAACCAATATAATTGGTTGATTATTGTAAAAATAAACTGATTCCACAGTATTTTTTATACCTGTAAGTATTTTAGTAGTTGTATCTGGATCTACTGTTGGAAAAGAACCTTGAACAGATTTTTGGGTATTATTCGCTATTATGTCTTCTATATTAGGATCTAATGTTACTAATGTAATTTTCTTATCTTCATCAACCACCTGATTGCAAATAGTTCTAGCTAAGGCAAATCTAACATATTCAGTTAAAACCTCTAAATCTCTAGTATTTCTAGAATTATCAGCTAAAGATTCCATTATCGTAACAATATCTTTAATTGGAACCTTTTCTCTAAGTAAATTTTGTAATACCTTTTGAAGTTCCCCAATGGATAACAAGTCCGGTATAAGCTCTTCAACAACTGCACTATATTTTTCTTTTGCATTCTCAACAATAAGCTTAACTTCTTGTCTTCCGAGCAATTCATAAGAATGGCTTTTTATAGTTTCAGTTAAATGAGTCACCATAACTGTTGTTGGATCAACTACTGTTAAACCTTTAATTTCCGCTTCTTCTCTTTGATCCTTATTTATCCAAACTGCTGGAAGCCCAAATGTTGGTTCAATTGTCTTTATACCTGGTATATCTGAATTTTCTCCAGTTGGATCCATGCAAAGTAGCATACTTGGCATTAATTCTGAAGAAACGACCATTGTACCTCTAATTTTTATTATGTATTCATTAGTCTTAAGTTGAAGATTATCTCTAATTCTTATAGGCTGAACAACAATTCCCATTTCTATAGCACACTGTCTTCGAACAGATGCAATTCTTTGGAGTAAATCTCCTCCTGATGCTTCATCTGCAAGTGGTATAAGACCATATCCTATTTCAACTTCCATTGATTCTACAGAAATTAAGTTCATAACATTTTCTGGTTCTTTTCGTTCAGATTGAATAATCTCCTCTTCTTCTGATACAAATTCCCTCTCTTCTTTAACTGCTGCCTCTTTATAAAGTAAATAAGTTAATCCTCCCATAGCTATAGAAGCTATAAAAAATGGAGGCTTAGGCATACCCGGTACAAGGCCCAAAAACAGCATTAAACCACTTGCAATTCCTGTAGCAACTGGGAAAGCTGTTAATTGTGTTGATAAAGTATCTCCAAAATTATCCGCACTTCCTGAACGTGTAACTAAAATACCTGATGCTGTTGATATAAGTAGAGCTGGAACTTGGCTTACAAGCCCATCACCAACAGTTAAAATAACATAAGTTTGAGCTGCTTGAGCTGCACTCATATTTTTTTGCAATACGCCTATTATAATACCAGCTATTATATTTATAATTGTAATAATAATACCCGCTATTGCATCACCTTTAACAAACTTAGATGCACCATCCATAGATCCATAAAAATCCGCTTCTGATTGGAGGTCCTGTCTTCTCTTTTTAGCTTGAACTTCATCAATCATTCCTGAATTTAAATCTGCATCAATACTCATTTGTTTTCCTGGCATAGCATCAAGTGTAAATCTAGCTGATACTTCTGCAACTCTTCCAGCACCATTTGTAATAACCATAAATTGTATTACTACTATAATTAAAAATATAACAATACCAACTACATAGTTTCCACGTATAACGAAATTACCAAAGGCAGTAATAATAGTCCCTGCATCTGCCTCTGTAAGTATTAATCTTGTCGAAGATATGTTAAGTGCTAATCTAAATAATGTTGTAACCAGCAACAATGTAGGGAATACTGAAAGTTGTAATACACTGGTTGTAAACATTGT
>JAKBFR010000101.1 GCA_021837545.1 Bacillota bacterium
AATGCTTTCTCATCGCCAAGAAATTCTAAACTAAATTTATTGAAAGATACTAAAAAGTGCAAACTCGCTATCCCCTTAGTATTCCTCATGGGCACGCAACAATTCTCAATTGTTGTGCACTCAAACAAGCACTTTTCTTAACGTATCTTCCACTAAATTTAGTTAAGAATTACTAAGGCTTGTTCAAATGCATTCTGCTCAATCTATACCTTTTGTTAGCATAATCTAAGGAAAAATTCATAAGGTCTTAAGTAACAGTGTCATTTTCCTCGATTATCTAAATAACCTGATACTGATACCATTAACCCGAAGAATGAAATTATAAGACCAATTGTTGCGCCTGTTCCGCTCCATGTTAGTATCATTGCAATGCCAAAAAGTATAATTGCAATTCCTAAAAGGATTATTTGCATATAATCACCTTCTTGTGTATTATTCAATTCTCAGGATACAAATTTGCAATTTGAGGATACTTCGCAATAAATAATTTATTTGCCTCTTGGAGTTTTTCTGCATATTCACTATAAGAAGGGCTTAAGATTTTTAAATTTGGTATAAAAATCTCATAGTAACCATTGCTTTGATGAAAGTCTAATAATAGTTGTTGGAATTTATATGCTGGGCTTGATTTAAACTCTTCAGATGTGCGTACTTCAATATAATCTTCCAAACTTTTTTTATTATTTGAAATATAGCTATTAATATCCTCCACGGCATTGAGTAGATGACTATTCATTTTTTCTGCATCTGTTCTTTCTATTATAGTAAAATAACTTTCCCAATATTCTTCCACCTCTGTGGGAATATTTATAGTGCTAATGTTATCCAGAAAATTAATAATTTTAGAATATGCCATTTCTTTCTCCTCACTATCAATTCTCTCATTTAAAAACTGACCGAAATGTATAGATAGATACATTCCGTATGTGCCAGGAAAAGAGTGAACTAATTTTTCTCTGACAGTAAACAAAGAATTGATAACAGAGTCAATACATTTAATTCCTTCATTAATATCATAGTTTGTAATTAAATTTTCAAGGAATCTTTGTTGTACAGCTGCTTTTTCCATTTTCAGATCTATTAGGTATTTATATTTGGATAAAGTTGCAGACTTATTACTACTTGAGAGTACATCTTTAATATCATTAATACTTAATCCTAATCTTCGCAAAACAGATATTTCTTTTAATATAGTTATATGGTTATTGTTATAATGTCTATATCCATTTTCATTGACTTTAGGACGAAGAAGTCCTTGTTTTTCATAATACTCTATGGCTTTTCTTGTAAGAGAACATTCTTTACATACCTCTTTAATTAACACCATTATCACCTCAAAACTATCATAATCTATCCCCTAAGGTGATAGTCAACATGATTTTTAAAAATTATTTTACTGAAAAAGCACACAAGAATTTAAATTATTGTTACTTATTATAGTCTGTCATCAATAAATTCATATATATATTCAGTGACTTTCATTAAGACTTTTAAGCTATCTTTGTAATTTTCTTTCTCTAAATCATGATTGGCATCTTCAATTATTTTTACTATAACATTTGATTTATTAGCAATTTTATTTATATGCTCTTGTTTGAAACAAATGTCATTTGTGCCGACTATAACAAGACTATTATTATTAATTATGCCTTCAATACAATCAGGCCAAGGGGTCATAAACACATGTTTTAGCTCATAATCTTTAAATTCACATATTAATGCATTTTGAATGAAGGTTCCTAAACATTTTCCTATAAATATAATTTTTTTATATGTTTTTTCATTTAAGCACTTTTTTATAGCCTCTTTTGTTTCCTTAATTATATGTGAGTATGTTGTTTCATTAAATTCTATATCTTTATCGGATTTTTGAAAACCATAATTTATAGCTAATACATCATAGCCTAATTCTAAAGAGATATTATAGGAATAATATAAAAGTGGTGCAAAGTTTGTATATTTACCACCAGGTAATAAAATAACTAGAGTATCTTTATTTTGAGATATGTATTCATTCTTTATATTTACTCCCCAGTGTGAACTTATTATAATTTCTTTTTCCAATACCTTTTCCCCCTTATAAAATAAACTTAAAGAATACTAATCGCCATAAATGTTAGAATTTAGTTTTATAATTTGACAAATGAATAATTCTTCACTAAACATGATGTTGATTTTATTTAAGTATACAGAATACACAAGTAAACTTCAAATATTTTACATATATGAATTGTATTAATTTTTTTAGAGTGATTAACTTTCTATAAAATTAAGATGAGTGACATTTGTAAGTTGAATAATATATTACCTGTGATATAATTTAAACGTAAAAATTATTTGTGTTTTGTAAATATGAGGTGAATAAATATGATATCTCCACATAGAAATAAAAGTGATAAGGAATTATCTAAAAATAATAGGGAATCAGTATCTTTTGTGGATGAGAGATTCCACAATCTAAGAGTTGACTGTAAAAAGTGTTTTGGCTTGTGTTGTATTGCATTATACTTTTCTGCTTCGGAGGGCTTTCCAACTAACAAAGAAGCAGGTAAGCCTTGCATAAACCTAAAAGAAGATTTTAGTTGCTCCGTTCACGAAAAACTAAGGGAAAAGGGACTTAAAGGTTGTACTGCTTATGATTGCTTTGGTGCTGGGCAAAAGGTTGCGGAGGTTACCTATGGTGGTCACCATTGGCGAGAAGTCCCAGAATCCTCAAAGGAAATGTTTGAGGTGTTTCTAGTAATGAGGCAGCTTCATGAAATGCTATGGTATCTTACAGAAGCATTTACACTACAACCTGCTGGACCTATCAAAGAGGAGTTTAGTGCCATAATAAATAAGACAGAGAAGCTTACGCTTCTTACTCCTAATAATCTTATAAGTCTTGATTTGGAGGCACACAGAAGGGATGTCAATGTTCTACTTAAGAGTACCAGTGAACTGATTCGGAAAAAAGTACGAGGTGGGCAAAAAACACCTTCATGGCATGAAAATAATAGGGGTCGAGGATTAGGGTTTATAGGTAAAGATCTGAGAAAAACTAATCTCAGAGGTGCAGATCTTAGGGGAGCATGCCTTATTGCTGCAGACCTTAGGGGCGTTGATTTGAGTGGGGCTGACTTCATTGGTGCAGACTTGCGAGACACTGACCTAAGAGGAGCTAATCTAACGAATAGTATATTTCTTACCCAAGGGCAAATTAATACGGCTAAAGGTGATTCTAATACAAAATTACCTACAGCACTAGCTCGACCAACATATTGGCCGAAATAAAAGCTGCAAATAAAATATTAAAATTCTAACTTTTAAAGTTTTTTTACCTGGCTTAAGGTATAAAAAATAAAGACATTTAGCAAAGGCTAAATGTCTTGTTTTTTTATCTTTTTAATAGCGAATACAACAGGTATGACAATTATAGTAGCTATGATAGCTTCAGGAACACCATTCATTATTGCTATGCCATAGATAGTCTTAGCAGCAATAGAAGGGTCTATTCCTTTAGCGGCAGCGAATTTAGCTGCATATAGAACATATATCATAGTTAGAACACCAAAGGTGTTAGTTAGAGAACCAATAACAGTAGCCAGGCCAATTCTTAGACTATCATTTTTAGTAAAATTTAATTTATAAACATAGTAAGAAGTAAGACCAATAAGAACTCTTGGTAATACAGATACTAAAGGGTTTATAAAGGCAAAAGATAGCAAATTGGGAGCTGTTATGTTTTGCATAATGCTAAAAAGTCCAAATATTAAACCGATAGTCATTCCCACTATAGGTCCACCAATTATTGCACCTATAATAACAGGAATATGCATGATAGTAGCTTTAGCACCAGGAAGTGGAATGAAACCATATCCAGTTAATCCAAGTACTACACAAATAGCTGATAGCATACCGATAGTTGTAAGTTGATTTGTTTTTATTCTTCTGTTTTTGATAGAATTATTAATCATATTTTCCCTCCGCTCTTATTCCATAAGGATATAAGTCGACCCTATTGATAATCCTTATTTAAAGTTCAGTTTCATAATGAATACCGACAATAATAGTTTAGCACTTGTTTAATAAAAATTACATAGATAAAGATGATTTCGTAAAATTCAAAATATTATTAAATTGAAGGAACAATAATCCGCTATCAGAGACTAAGAGATTCTTTTTTAGATTATGCTATAACGAAAAGTATATATTGCTAGAAATGCCTTCACTTTACCAAGTAATTCTAGAATTAATTTTATTTACATCTGCTAAAAAACATAAAATCTCTCTCCTTAGTATTCCTCATGGGCACGCAACAATTCTCAATTGTTGCGCACTCAAACATATGTTTTTCTTCACGTGGCTATAAATAAAACAAATTAAGAAGTACTATGGCTTGCTCAAACACATTCTTCGCAATATATACTTTTGTTAACATAATCCAAGAAAAAAAATATATAGTCTAAAATAATTATTATCTATACAAAATCTTACGAATGGTTTCTATTGAAAGGCAATAGTCATTTGCTAATTCTTCTATGGGAACATCTTTACTTGCAAATTTCATTCGTATTTCTTCATTACGCCGTTCATAATAGCCTCGCGCTCCAGAACCTTCACCCCATTTTTTACGTTCATTATTTTTAGGAATATATAAGGCTTTTCCTTGTGCATATTTTTGAACCTCTTGGAGCAGCTCATCAGGTAATATATCAGAAGCATTTAAATATTTCATTGTTGCCTCCTTTATATTAACTATTTTGCCTTAAAAACTCATCTAGATTTTTAAATTCTTGTATTTTGACGTCATGCTTTCTGATTTCAGAAACAATATACTGCTGAATATCTTCTGTACGTTTACGGAAAATACTTAAATCTGCGGAATCAAAAACATCCATAAGTTCTGTGGTCTCTAGGCCAAAATCCTTTGTGATACAATCAATTTCGCTTTGCAGTCTACATCCCCATACAAAGCACTTTGCTGCATCATTTAAGTCCAAGTAATAATAGAGTCTGCGAAACCAGTAAATACATTCCTGATACCAGTCTGCTAAATCTTGAAAATTGTAGTCCTTTACCTCTAGTTCCTTATCGGGCTTTCTAGCACTGAAGAAATCACGGGTTGTAGCTAGCATTTTATAGCAAATATCTTTTGATTCTTCTATGGTTTTTGCTGTAGCAGTATTCTGATATAACTTAATAAATCCACTAGGAACATCTGAAAGCTCACTGAGCTTAGCTATTTGATTCTCAGGTCCTCTGTTGAAATACGTCCCATTTACAGTAGCAATTGCCTCAGCTAAATATGAAGCGACGTAGGCACCTGCCTTACGTACAGCACTGAGAGATTTTTCAAAAAGCATGTTTTGGAACAATTCCATTGCTATATTAATCTTTTCAAGTCCCTTCCTATAAGTAAATTCCTTATCACTTAGATTATTCTGTGCCTGTTTCTGCAATTTAAAGAAACGTTCTTTCTCTTCTTCACTTCGTGCATACAAGATAACTCCATCAATCAAACAGGTTGTAAGACCTTCATTTAAATTCGCAAGTCCTTCTACTCTCTCCCATGACATTGGGAACAAGTCATAACCAATGTCATCAATAATAAATGTCTGAGACAAGTTATTGCCTCTGTCTGAAGAAGGAATAAAAAAGTTAAAGGATATTTCCTCTCCATCAGGCGCAATTTTCCAATGCTCGTGTCCAATTAACAGAGCGACATCCTCATGAAAGTCCTTCTTAATTTTATCTATGGCCCAAGCATTTAATTCGTTACTAATATATTTCATTCTCTTGCCCTCCTACTATTTAATTAGATATAACAACTGTTTATCTAACTAAATATTAACAGTAAAATATTTCATATTCTATACCCAAAACGATTCTAATAATTCTATACCTAATATCCCTCCATTTAGATTGACTAGTAATGTATATACAAGAAAATGAGACAGTAGTAATAAATTTAGATTTATTAATCTATTCTAATGCTACCTACACACTTGCCATCCTCAAAATCTATTTTAATTAGTCCAACGTCAGTTAAAGTAACCTTCAAAGGCTTGAATCTGTCTACTGAAAAGTTAAATACTTCTTTAAGCTTTTCAGTACTTAAGCCTATGCCTAATGTACAATGGGGATTCCAGCGCCCAGGTAAATAATAAGGACTCGAATTTCCGCTTAAAGCCTTAAATTGCTCATGATATTTAATATGAACATTTAGTAATTCTTCAGTTACAGTAGGTTTTATAAAACAAGTACCAGTCATAGGAAATGTTCCAAGGATATCAAAATGGGTATCAATAGGTTTAAAGTTAGACTTAAAGATTCGGAACTCTTCAAGAAACTCTTTTTCGTTTATGTCCTCGTATACTGCTAAGGTTATATGGGGGCATATCTCTTTAATGTCTTTTAGGCTCGAATCTATGTTTTTATTACTCAACTCTTCCCAAATACTTCTTATGTATTGATCCACTTCTTCATTTAAAAATAACTCTATTGCATACATAAAATAACCTCCTTAAATTTTATATTTTATTACAGTATGTATCACCCACTTATAGAAGTGGGTGACTTTTATTCTGAAACGTGGTTAAATCTCTAGAGTTTTATTATCTATTTCGACTTTAACTCTTGAAATAAATTCATTCAAGGAAACACTGCCCTCTTCGCCATTTTTTCTGCTTCTTATAGAGATATTACCTTCCCCCTGCTCTTTTTCTCCTATAACTAAAATATAAGGTACTCTCTCATTTCTTGCTTCTCTAATTTTATAACCAATCTTTTCTACCCTAGCATCAAAGTCTACTCTAATGTTATTTTCATTAAGAATGTTTACCACATTCTTTGCATAATCGTGGAACTTATCTGAAATAGGGAGTACTTTTACCTGTACAGGAGCAATCCAAGTTGGGAATTTACCTGCAAAATGCTCTATTAATACTCCAATAAATCTCTCTATACTTCCAAAAATTACTCTGTGAATAACGATAGGTCTATGCTTTTCACTATCGCTACCGATATAATTTAAATCAAATCTTTGCGGAAGTTGAAAATCTAATTGTATAGTTCCACATTGCCAACTTCTACCTATGCTATCTTGCAGATGAAAATCAATTTTTGGACCGTAAAATGCTCCGTCGCCTTCATTTATCTTATATTGCATATTCATCTCATCTAATGCTCCAGCTAGTGAGCTTTCAGCTATTTGCCACTCTTCATCGCTGCCCATAGAATTTTCTGGTCTTGTTGAAAGTTCAACATTATATTTAAATCCAAATCTTGTATATACCTCATTTATAAGTCCAATTACACCCTTTATTTCTTCTTTTATTTGCTCTGGAAGCATGAATATATGAGCATCATCCTGAGTGAAAGCTCTTGCCCTCATAAGTCCCTGGATAGCTCCAGATAGTTCATGTCTGTGAACTCTGCCAAGTTCTCCTACTCTTAAAGGTAAATCTCTATAAGAATGGGGCTCTGATTTATAAACAAGCATACCCCCTGGACAGTTCATTGGTTTAATTGCAAAATCTTCTTCATCAATCTTAACTGTATACATATTTTCTTTGTAGTGATACCAATGTCCCGAAGTTTCCCAAAGTTTTCTGTTTAAGATTAATGGAGTTTCAATTTCCACATATCCAGATTTTTTATGGATACCCCTCCAATATTCAATTAAATTATTCTTTAAAACAACACCATTAGGTAGGAAAAATGGGAAACCTGGTCCTTCCTCCATAAGCGTAAATAACTTAAGCTCTTTTCCTAGCTTTCGATGGTCTCTCTTCTTTGCTTCTTCAAGCATAGTAATGTAAGCTTCTAATTCACTTTTTTTAGTGAAGGCTGTTCCATATATTCTTTGTAGCATCTTATTTTTTTCGTCACCTCTAAAGTAAGCACCAGCAACAGATAAAAGCTTAAATGCCTTGATATATGAAGTGGATGGAACATGTGGACCTGCACAAAGATCAACAAACTCTCCTTGCTTATAGAAAGATAGAATCTCTCCTTCTGGAAGATCTTTAATTAATTGAATTTTATAGGGTTCTTCTTTTTCATTCATAAGTTTTATAGCTTCTTCTCTTGAAAGTACAAATCTTTCAAGCTTTAAATCTTCTTTTACTATCCTCTGCATTTCCACTTCTATTTTTTCTAAAATTTCTGGAGTAAATGTTTCTTCAGAGTCAAAATCATAGTAGAATCCATTATCAATCGCAGGACCAATAGCAAGTTTCATATTTGGATATAATCTTTTTACTGCCTGGGCAAGCACATGAGCTGCAGTATGTCTTAATGCGAATCTTCCCTCTGCATCTTCAAAAGTTAAAATTTCCACAGAACAATCACAATTTATTTCAGTCATTAGCTCTGCAATTTCACCATTAATTCTTGAACTTAAAGCCTTTTTAGCTAGTGCTGGACTAATCTTCATAGCAATCTCGTAAACACTTACACCTTGTTCAATTTGAAGAACATTTCCATCCTTTAACATAATATTTAACATAATAGCTCCTCCTTTTATTTAAATAATTTACTAGAAAACAAAAAACTCGTCCCTAAAAAAGGGACGAGTATACTCGCGATTCCACCCAAATTATAGCAAATCACAAAAAATGTGTATTACTATCACTCAATACCTTTAACGCTGGCCTGCGGATATACTTACTTAAGTTCAGTACTCAACTCAGAGGTGGTTTTCAATAATACTTATTCAAGAAACCTCTCAGCCGGTGGGTTTCACTCTCTGTTAAAATAGTAAATTATTTACTCTTCCTCTTCAATGTTTTTTTATATAAGTTTAATAAAAATAAAAAAACTCGCCCCTAAAAAAGGGACGAGTAAACTCGCGATTCCACCCAAATTACAGCAATGCACAAAAAAATGTGTACTACTATCACTCAATACCATTAACGCTGGCTAGCGGATATACTTACTT
>JAKBFR010000102.1 GCA_021837545.1 Bacillota bacterium
AACCATGTTACCACCAACACTTCCATTTTGTCTTGAAGAAAGGTTTCCTTTATCTTGATTTTCATAATCGCTTAATCCAACTTCAGATGCAACTTCAGTTTTTAATCTGTTTAAACCTTGTCTTGCCTCTGGTACTAAAGTTCTGTTACTTCCACTATTATTTGATGACATATAAATCTACCTCCTCAAAATATTTATTATTTATTATTGCCGGCAGTAGTATATTACCCACTATTTTAGATTATAATCTATTAAAATGTTAACAAAAGTAGCATTGATAGCTTGTATTAGATAACTTTAGATATTTTCCCTTTGTATCGTATTTTTAGCACTTTATTTATTAATCAGATTATTGTAAATAAAAATATTGTTACATTCAAAATTTTTAATATTAGGAATAATAAATGTGTTAGCAGTAATATATTAGCCACTATGATAAATAATAACCCATAAAGTACTGTAATAATTACTATTTATAAAATTTACCATCTAATATAACAATATTGTTGTACTTATACCGATAAATTATTAAAAATGTCATATATAAAATAATCTTAATTATTGTGCATATTTAATTATAGTTAAAGTTAGTCTTGAAGAAATTAAAGGAGTAACTTTTAATGAAAATGGTCCTCAAGATTCTATGACTATAAACTTTACAAAAGAGCTTATAAAAAAAAGATATATTAGTTTTAAGTGGTGGATATGGAAATCATGCCCTTGAAGTTGCAGGATTATGCACCGTGGCGTAGCTTATGGTACTTATACACATTTATCACCTACTCTTTTATGACTGGATCCCCTCAGTTAGTAGAACTTCTAACTGAAAAAGCAAAGGATGTGACGGTGGGAATATAGCACTAGGTGATGACCCTGTTGAAGTAGTAAATAATATTGAAACTCATATACTTGAAAAGAAAAAAAAATTATGATTAAGTAAATAAAATTTAGTATCTTTTTCTTTTATATATTTAAATCTAACATCCTTATATCAAGTTTTTCATAAAACTCATCTAATTCCTCAATAATCTCTATTAAATATTCTAATACAGCCATGAGAAACATCAGAATAAATTGCATTTAATAAGTAAAATATAATACTAAATAAATTTTTAATGAGGTGCATTTATGGAATATAATAATTTATTAGTGATTATGACTACTATCTTTTCACTTATTATTTTGTTCACTGATATTGCAGTTTTCAAGAAGAAAAAATATAACTTTCTAATTGAAAACATAATAACTTATACCTTCTATCTAATATTTTTAATAGTACAATATAAATTAAAATTTCATGTTATGGCTTTTATTATATTGTTAGTTCTAATAACTATTATTGGTAATAACCTTATTGGTAATTGTCTAAATGTTTATAATTGTTCGAAACATTATGATAGATATTTACATGCTTTTGGTTCATTCTCTTTTTCACTTTTCTTTTATTCGATATTAGATAAAATTATTGTACCTACAATATATTCAACATTCTATGTTTCTATTTTCGTGGCAACCATAGGCATTTCACTCGGATGTATCTATGAGATATATGAATTTATTTTAGATTCTACTACTAATTCATTCAATCAACATGGTCTTAAAGACACGAATTTTGATTTAATATCAGATGTAATAGGTTCATTAATTGCAGGCATTGTTTCAATGTTAATTTTCTTATAACCCATCTTTAAAGTCTTCTGATTTATTTTTATGATTACACATGAATATTAATAGTGCTAAAACAAATACTATGAAAGTAAAATTTATTACTTGGAAGTGTTTTTATGTTTGAGCATAAAAAACAATTATTACATGAAGTAAAAGTTGAAAGACCGAATCCACAATATGCAGTATTAATGCAAGAACAATTAGGTGGGGGCAATGGAGAAGTTAAAGCAGCAATGCAATATCTTTCTCAAAGCTTTAGGATAAAAGACCCCGAAATAAAAGATTTATTCTTGGATATTGGCGCAGAAGAACTTAGCCATATGGAAATGGTTGCACAAACAATAAACTTGCTGAATGGTCATGATGTAAATAATACACAAGTTACTAGTGGTGAAATTCAAACCCATGTACAATGTGGATTATCTCCTGTATTAATTAATTCATCTGGAGCACCTTGGACAGCAGATTATGTAACTGTTACTGGTGATTTAGTTGCAGATCTATTATCTAATATAGCATCTGAACAAAGAGCTAAAGTTGTATATGAGTACTTATATCGTCAAATTGAAGATAAAGAAGTTAGGGCAACTATTGATTTTCTACTTAATAGAGAAGAAGCTCATAATGCATTATTTAGAGAAGCCTTAAACAAAGTACAAAATACTGGTTCAAATAAAGATTTTGGTGTTACTCCAGATTCTAAACTTTATTTTGATTTATCTACACCTGGACCAGCACAAAAAGCTCCAGATCCAACACCACTAACATTTGAAAACCCTAGAAAATAAAATTAAATATTAATATATAAAATATCAAATATAGGGGATGTATTTATGTCTATTTATTTTGATTTTAAAACTATTAATGAACTTATAGGCGACAATTATTATGGACAACATAAAAAGGTTTAACTTAGAAGACTTATCACAATATAATAGAAGTAATGAAGGTGTTGATACATTTACCTCACTTTCAACGGCGATTTGCACATTATATGCAGGTTTCAATTGACCATTTCTCATATGATCATCTTTCATACGCATGAAAGTTGCATCAGGATCAGTTTTAGAATAACTATTTCTATATAATCTTTAGTGTATAATTTCTTTATTTCGAACATAACTTAATTGTACAATAAGTGCGAGTTCTTGGGAATTCACATCTTTTCATGTCTGCAAAAAAAAGGATCTGCTATTAACAAAGAGTTATTTAAGGTTTTATATAAGCATATCCTTCCCTTTGTTTATTTATAAGTTCTAAAATTCCGACTGGGACAATCTCTATAAAATGAATTAAGTCATCCTTTTTTATATCATAAGAAATTTATTATCGCTTTGATTTATACCTAACTTTAGGAAATCAATAATTTTATTTGATTTTCTAACTCTTCTTTAGATATTGCTCCAGAATCGTCTTTAACAATATATCCATCTTTATCAATAAAAATAGTTCTTGGTATGGATTGAATATTATACTTATTTGCAGCATCCATTTTGTTATCAAATAAAACCTTCATATTGTAATTATTATCTTTTATAAATTGCTTTGCTTTGCTCATGGTTTCTCTTTGACCATCAGTTAAGTTTATCATTAAAATAGCTACTTTATCTTTGCTATATTTCTTTGACATTTCATTAAATGAAGGCATTTCTGACTTACAAGGCGGACACCAGCTAGCCCAAAAATTTAATACTACGGGAGTTCCTTTATAATCTGATAACTTTACTTCATTAAGACCTTCGTCATATACAACAAAGTCTTTTGCCATAACCTTAGCCGATTCTTTTGTAGAATCTCCATTTTGAATTTTAGCATTTTCACTTTTATCAGTTTCATTACTTATATTTTTCTTATTATATTCTGAAGATAAAGAGCCATAGCCAAAATATGCACTAACTAAAAATATTGCAAAGCAAAAAAATCCTATTACCACGAAAATTAACTTTTTATTATTATTCATAAATTCCTCCTAAAATGTTAATAAAGAAAGTACCTTATTTAAATAACCAGTCATAATTGAAATACCAATAATCATAAGGATTATTCCAGATATTCTATTTATAACTTTATAATTCCTTTTTATAGAATTAAATGTTTCTTTTAATTTATCTATTAAAATGGCACATATTACAAAAGGTATGCCGAGTCCTATACTATAAATCAAAAGCATTATGGTACCTTTTAGAATATCTTGTGAATTAACTGCAATCATTAATGCAGATCCTAAAAATGTGCCAACACATGGTGTCCACCCTATTGCGAAAATAATTCCAAACAAAATTGAAGATAAAAACTTAAATGTTTTTATTTCAGCATTCATCTTTAGACTTCTTTCTAAAAATGGAATTTTAAATATTCCCATATAATTTGCACCGAACAGAACTACTATAAATCCACCTAAAATATTGATAATAGCACTTTGTTCTTTTATAAAAGCTCCAAATGTTCCTGCTAGTGTTCCTAATAATGTAAATATAATTGTAAATCCTAATACAAACCCTAGTGAATTTACTAATGCATTATATTTACTTTTAGCTTCATTTCCCTCTTCATTTCCACCTACAAAATATGATACATATAAAGGCAATAGCGGCAAAATACAAGGTGATATAAAGGTTATAATTCCTTCTAAAAATAACAGAATATACTCCATACTTTATCAGTCTCCCTAAAATGTGTTTAGTAATATCATTTTCCAATTTATAATATAATTCTTTTCGTACTATATATTATAAATCATTTTTATATATTTTTATGTGATTAAGTCACATATTAATAAGTCTGCTTTTTTCTTTCTGAAAAAAGTAAGCTGTCCAAAATAGAAATTTAATTTCTACTTTAAGACAGCCCCTTTTGTTTAAATCTCAAATTTGCTTACTTTTTCTAATATTTCCTCTGCAACAGAAGAAACTTCATCAATTTTTTCTATGATTAAGTCTTTGTCATTACTTATCTCAATAGACATATCATTTATCATCTAACTTTTAGAATTACATCACTTATTGAACTTACTATCTGACCATACCTTAGACTGCTCTGCTAATTTCCTTAGTTCATCTGCTACAACTGAAAGTAATTAATGTGCCTTTGGAAACTATTAAATAGAAATTTCTATATATCATTTTATAGCTTTTCTGTAAGTTTTAAACTCAATAACTATCTTAGGATTCTCTTTACTGAATTGTACAAAATCTTGAAAGCATTTTGTTGTTTGTTTACTTATAGTATGCTCAATCTTTTCAGTTTCTTCTAATACATCTGATTCTGAAATATCAAGTATTCTTAAAAAACTTTCAATAACATTATGCCGATTAAGTAGCGCCTCACCAAGCACTTTCCCGCCCTCTTCAAGTACTACAACTCCATATTTTTCATATTTTAAAAGCTTTATTTCCGCTAACTTTTGTACCATTTTTGTAGCAGAAGGGGGCTTACAATTAAGCGCATGAGAAAGTTCATGAATCCTTGTAAAACCTGTATGTAATGATAATCTATATATCATTTCAAGGTAATCCTCCATAGAGGCAGTAAGGGAATCTTCTTCTTTTTTCATATATTCATTAAAAGTATAGAAATCATTTTTAGTCACATTCTCACCTACTTTAAGCTATAGTCTCTTAAATAAATTATATGATTTAATAAATAGAAAAATTACTTTATTGTAACATTTTTTTAAACTACTACATAGCTTATATTAGAAAAATAAATTTAGTTTGGACTAACACTATTAACTATTAATAACTATTTTGAGTATACCAAAAAGAACTAAGTATGAAAGGTGATCTATTTTATGAAAAACGAAATAAGCTTAAGAGATATTGATGTATCTTCAGAAAAGCTTTTTACTTTAAAAACTGGAACAAATAATGTACTGAAAAAATCACATAAGTTAAAAGAATTGCTAACATTTTTAGGACCGGCATTTGTTGTTAGTGTAGCATATATTGATCCAGGAAATTTTGCCACTAATATCAGTGGAGGATCAAAATTCAACTATGTACTCATTTGGGTAATTTTGTGGAGTAACTTAATGGCTATATTCTTACAAACTATGTCTGCAAAACTCGGAATAGCCACAGGTCATAATCTCCCTGAAATGTGCGCCAAGGTATTCCCTAAGTCCGTAAACTGGATATTTTGGATTATTGCTGAAATAGGAGCTATGGCAACAGATTTGGCAGAGTTTCTTGGGGGAACATTAGGATTTTATTTATTATTTCATATACCTATGATATATGCAGGACTTCTTACGGGCCTTATAACCTTTATAATTTGCTATATGGAAAAGTATGGTCAGAAGGCTATTGAAATTATAATATCAATACTTGTTTCTATTATAAGTATTGCATATACAATAGAATTATTTCTTGCTAAACCAGATTGGACTCAAGTAGGCATTCATACTATAATTCCAATGTTACCTAATGGCGAAGCTGTGTTCATTGCCGTAGGAATGCTTGGTGCAACAGTTATGCCTCATGTAATATATTTACACTCGCAATTAGTTCAACACAGAAGTACTGATTCATCAGATGAAGGAAAATTAAAACATTTAAGAATGGAAAAGATAGATGTTGCTATAGCTATGAATATTGCTTTTATTGTTAATGCTGCAATGGTTGTAGTATCAGCTGGAGTTTTCTATAGAAATGGAATGGTGGTAGATACAATAGAACAGGCTCATAAATCATTACAACCATTAGTAGGTTCTTTATCAAGTGGTGCTTTTGGAATAGCATTACTTGCATCAGGACTATCCTCCTCTGTTGTTGGGACGCTTGCTGGACAAACAATTATGAAGGGTTTTGTTAATTTGAGCATACCTATAAATGTTAGAAGACTTATAACCATGCTTCCAGCCTTAGCTATAATTGCACTTGGAATTAATCCAATGTATGCTCTTGTTTTGAGTCAAGTTGCACTTAGTTTTATTCTACCATTCCCAATAATCCAAATGTTAACTATAGCTAAACGTAAGGACTTAATGGGTGTTCTAGTTAATAAACGCTCTGTGCGGTTCTTTGGTGTTCTAATAGCTACATCAATAATAGTACTAAATGTAGTGCTCTTGTACCTAACATTTACAGGTACTTCTTAATATTATATTATGTTAAAGATATAAATACGTACCATTTTATATTTAAATCTGCTAATTGAAAGATAATGCCTATTCTCATGTTTATTGCCAATATAAAAGGGAATAATATCCTAATTTTTCTGGATATCATTCCCTTTTATATTTTTAATAATAATTATAATCATTTTGACATAAACTCTAAAATATTACTATCTTTAAAATACTTGTTGCATCTCTATATTTTTTTATTAATCAACTGTTTTTAAAAATACTGCATATCCTCTATCTGCAATCATAATATGTTTACTAATCCATTCAGATAGAAAATCTATAATTTCTAATATTATTTTTGTTTGATTATCATCTATATCTTCTCTTGAAGCTACTTCATTTATCTTATATACATAGAATCCATGTTCTTCTGCTTGGTCATGGATATGATTATAATTGTATCCTTTTAGCATGTTTTCTTCATACTCAAAATGATATTTTGTATATTCTAAAAGTTCATCGATTATTGTCATTATTTCATCATATCTATCATATCCATCATCTATTATTGCAATATCATAAGCTCTTTTTCCTATTTCCATTAACTTTTTATGTTGTTTATCAATTTCTTCAATATTTAAATTATATTCTTTTTTCCAATCAAATGCTGCCATTTTAATCTCCCCTTATTATTCAATAATTGTTATTACTAAATACATACTATCATAGGTTTTCAGCAAATGCAAACAAAAAGAAGATGGAAATCTCCATCTCTTCTAGCTGTTATTTTTATTCAATTTACCGATAATTGCCTGTATTTATTTTACTCTTTTCTAGCAACTGTGATATACCAGTATTTTCTCATTCTTATACCTGATTAATAGCTTCTTGAAAAATTTTTCCCTGCCCTACAAATATACCTATCAAAATAAATTTTTGAAACAAGTGTTCCAGATTAATTCCACCATTTGCTTCTCCTAATGTGCGATTAACTAATGGAGTAATATATCTAACCCAATCATCAGGACTAAAATCATAGGTCTCTTCTACTCTACGTAAACTATTCCTTCAACTGCTACATAGTCAGGTTTTCCATTACTTCCATAATAATGTGATAATTCATTTAACGTAAATTCATTTTGTTGTCTATGATAATTATCTTCTATAAGTTCGTTAATAGTTTTGAAGTCAAAATAAATTGACATATATACCTCTTAAATATTTATTTCTATAAATGTGCATTAACCTTACTTGTTATATTTTGCTCAGGCATAAAACCTGCTAAATTTTCAACTGGAACTCCATCCTTAAATATAATCATAGTTGGAACCGCAGCTATTCTATACTTTTGAGCTATATTACCACTTTCATCAATATCTACTTTAAAGAATTTAGCTTTGTTTCCCAATTTATTACTAACTCCATCAAACACTGGAGCTAACATCTTACATGGTCCACACCAAGTTGCAGAGAAATCAACGACTACTACACCTTTACTATTTTCAACATTTTCAAAAAACTCATTACCATTTATTGCCTTAACCATACTTAATTCCTCCATTACATATTTTCTAATTTTCGTTACTTCTTATACTTTAATTATAACTTTATCTTTTTACTATCTCTGTGACTTAATCACTTAATTAATTTATCTAAAATTATATTCTGTAACAATGCTTTCTCTATTCATAGTCTTATCATTAAAATATTCATAAAGTGATAATCCTAAAAAACTTCCTGTTATATTATAGACATTATTAAATCCTAAGTTTTGAAGAGCTAAAACAGCATTATAACTTCTTTGACCAGTTCTGCAATGAAGATATACAGGCTTGTCCTTTGGAATCTCATTTGTTCTTTCTCTAAGTTCACTTAAAGGAACATTTTTTGAACCTTTAATGTATCCATTAGCATATTCTCCACGTTCTCTAACATCTACAATATATGCATTGTTTTCTACAAGTTCTCTAACTTTATCTATATTTACTTGCTTAAAATCACCATTTAAAAGATTTGAACCAACATATCCAGCATAATTAACTACATCCTTTGCTGTTGAAAATGGTGGTGCATAGCATAATTCTAAATCTTTCAAGTCCTCTAATGTTCCTCCAAATTTT
>JAKBFR010000103.1 GCA_021837545.1 Bacillota bacterium
CAAAATCTTCAGTAACCGTAACAAACGCATCCCCTCCCTTTCGGTTTATTAGTAGTAAACTTAAATTTTTACATTACTGCAAGTCTTTTTATATTTCGCAATACCTGTATTACTATGTGGTAATTTTATTTGTTGATTTTATTAAAATAAAGGATATTATGGATTAGGTGTAGAATACTATAGATATATAGATATTTAAGGGGGAGTAGATATGAATAAAAGGAAAGTGTTAATACCTATAGATGGAACTGAAAGAAGTATGCATTCTTTAGAGTTCGTAAAAGAGATATTTCCCAAAGACTCAGTGGAAATCATAATAATGAATATAAAAGAATTGGTATTAATAAATGAAATGATAGTTGCTGATGAAATACAATTTGCTCAAGAATTGGGATCTGAAATATTGGAAGCAGCTAAAGAAAAGATGAAAGGTTATAAAACTGAAACATATTTTACTTTTGGATATCCAGGAGATGAAATTATAAAGAAGGCAACTGAAGAAAATATAGGT
Organism: Bacillota bacterium; assembly: GCA_021837545.1. The sequence goes on from JAKBFR010000103.1 coordinate 512, forward strand.
ATAATAGTTATGACCAAATCAACCAAAAGAGGTTTAACTAGAATGATAGGTTCAGTTACAACAAATGTTGTGAAACGTGCTAAATGTATTGTTATGATAGTTCCAAATGATTTTACAATTAGTATAAAATAATTGTAAAAGAATTTGTAAAGGTAGATTTTATGGAAATAACAAGTCAATTATATGAGCATATTGACTTGCTATTTTTTTATGTGCTTTATGTTGGAATATAGAATTTTTAAATATATAATGATATAATTAAACGAAACTTATTTACTAAATTGAAGTTAATAGGTAATAATAAATCTTTAAAAAATTATTTTTAAATGTTAAGGAGAAAGAGATGAGAGCAGTTTATAGAAATCCAAAAGAATTAGCAACATGTTTAAAGGATATTGTAGATGCACATGATGATGATTTAATTTCATATGAAAAAATGGAAGAAAGAATTATGAAGCTTGTTGAGGCAAATAAGGAAGCTATTTATAAAGAAAAGAACATGTCTGTGAAGATAGCCAACGTTCTAGGTAATAAAAGGGAAGAAATTATTAATAAAGTAGTTCAAAGTAAAATTAAACCAGAAGCTTAGTTACTTTTGTAGTTTAGGAGTGAATTTTTAATGGATAAGAAAATAATATTAACAGGAGATAGACCGACTGGGAAATTACATATAGGTCACTATATAGGTTCTTTAAAAAATAGAGTAGCACTTCAAGAGTCAGGTCTATATGAAAGCTTTATAATGATTGCAGACCAACAAGCTTTGACTGACAACGCAAGAAACCCTGAAATAATAAGAAAGAGTTTAACAGAGGTTGCATTGGATTATCTAGCAGTTGGAATTGATCCAAGTAAATCTAATATATTTATTCAATCGCAAATACCAGAATTAAATGAACTTACAATGCATTATTTAAATCTTGTTACATTAGCAAGATTAGAAAGAAATCCAACAGTTAAACAAGAAATAAAACAGAAGAATTTTGAAAACAGTATTCCAGCAGGATTCCTTATATATCCTGTAAGTCAAGCTGCTGATATAACAGCATTTAAAGCAACTACAGTTCCAGTTGGAGAAGATCAATTACCAATGATTGAACAAACTAGAGAGATTGTTAGAAGTTTTAATTCTATATATGGAGAAGTTTTAGTTGAACCGGAAGCTGTTCTTCCAAGCTCTAATGCAGGAAGATTACCTGGTACTGATGGAAAAGCTAAGATGAGTAAATCAATAGGGAATTGTATATATCTATCTGATGATGCAGATACCATTAAAAAGAAGGTAATGTCAATGTATACAGATCCTAACCATATAAGAGTAGAAGATCCAGGTCAAATAGAAGGAAATACTGTATTTACGTATTTAGATGTTTTTGCAACTGATAAGGATGCAGTAGAAGAAATGAAAGAACACTACAAGCGTGGCGGACTTGGTGATATGAAGGTTAAAAAATATTTAAATGAAGTAATGCAAGCTGAACTTGAACCAATAAGAAACAGAAGAATAGAGTTTGAAAAAGATATTGATGTTATATATGATATGTTAAAAGATGGTAGCGATAGAGCTAGAGCAGTAGCATCAAATACTTTAAAAGAAGTTCGAGAAGCAATGGGTTTAGAATATTTCACAAGAAAATAGATGAATAAGTAAAATTCACTAAGGGGTGGGAATAAAATGAAAACTTTTGGTATATTAGATTACCAAGTAGAAGATGTATTTAATATTTTTATTAAAAATGCAAAAAAAGATTTTTCAGATTTTAATGAAGAAGATCCAACTGGATGTAAAATTAATAAAAGTATACAATCTGGAGGACCAAGGCCCGTAGAATGTACAATAGAAATAACTGAATATATAAAGAATCAAAAATATCAAATCACATCTTCAACAAGTTTTGCAACATGTATTTCGACATGTGTATCAACTTATGCGTTTAAAGGACAAAAAGATGGTACAACTAAATTAATTGTTGAAGAACAACAATCTACAGATAAATTTGTCTCATACATTATGTTATATATTCAAAGATTTCTGGCTAGACGTAACTTTAAAGCTAAAGTTAATAATCTTGTAGAAAGTCTTAATAATGAACTAAAAACTCATTTTAGTAATATAGAGAGAAGTAAACCTAAAGATAAGGTAGTAGCTAATTAATAGGTAATGATTATTAAATTGCTTGGTTCAAATGCAAGCTATAAAAGATAAAGTTAGAGGATCCAAAGAGAAAATTTGGATCCTCTAACTTTTTTTATAAATATATTGGAGAAAGTTACTAATGTTCAATGTTCAATGCTCAATTTTCAATTGTTAATCATTGAGCATTGTCAATTGATAATTAAATTGCCAAGTATAAGTACGATTTACAATGTGGGTATCTATAGTAATGCCCAATTTCCATCTTTAAATAATTGAAATTCTTCTCCATTAGCTTTAACACCTATTATGTTTGTATCTTTAGTTCCTATCATAAAATCAACATGTGTTAATGAAACATTTGCACATGCTATTTTTTTCTCATCTTTAGTCATTTTTTCTCCATTTTTTATGCAACATGGATATGAAGAACCAAGAGCTAAATGACATGAAGCATTTTCATCATATAATGTGTTGTAAAAAATTATATTTGAATTTGAAATTGGAGAATTATAAGGTACTAAAGCAACTTCCCCTAAACGATTCGAACCTTCATCAGTATTTATTAATTCTTTTAAAATATTTAAGCCAGTTTCAGCAGTGCAATCTACAATTTTACCATCTTTAAAGGTTAATGAAAAATTATTTATTAAATTTCCACAGTAACTTAAAGGTTTTGAACTAAATACAATTCCATTTACGTCATCTAATTTTGGAGTAGTATAAACTTCTTCGGTTGGCATATTTGCAATAAATTTAAGACCATCTTGAGTGGTATCTTCTCCACCACACCATATATGATTTTTAGCTAATCCAACCTTTAAATTTGTTCCGAGAGAATTTGTGAAGTGCAAATATTCAAATTCATGAGAATTTAATTCTAATACTTTTTTATAAAGAAGATTAACATGAGTATTCCAAGCGTCTATAGGATCATCTTCTTTAAGCCTCATAACAGTAAAGATTGCATCCCATAATTTTTCTACGGCGATTTTAGAGGAATCTTCACTAAATACTTTCTTAGCCCAATTTTCTGTTGGGATTGAAATTATACACCATGAATTTTTATTAGAATTACAAGCATCATGATACTTTTCTAAAGCAACACGTTTACTTTTTTGATGTGCCGATATTTTATCAGAATCTACATCTTTGAAAATATCGGGATCTGATGCAGATATACTTAAAAAGGCAGCATTTTTTTCTACATAATAATTGTATCTATCACGCTCAAAATCTGGAGTGAAAGAAAGAACTTCTTTGCTAGAATTATTAAATCTAATTTTATTAAATTTCTCATCATTATAATTTATAACAACATCAGAAGCACCAACAGTATAAGCTTCTTCTGCAATCATTTTTGCAAAATAACTACATTCAATAGGACTATTTATAACTAATAGACCATCCTTTTGTATATTTATACCTTTAATAACGGCAAGTTTTGCATATTTTAATAATAAATCATTAAACAATTATATCACCTCATAATAATAATTTTATTCATCTTATTATTACACTAATCTAAGTAATTATCAAAGTAAAAAAGTTTATCCGATAGCTAGCATCCGTAAACACTCCCTCTTATTCAAGAGGGAGATAACGGCTGCACGCTCCTGGATAAGTTCAACTAAATTCAGGTGAAGTTATAAAACTCCACCTAAAAAGTTTCACTTTATAAATCTATACTTTAGAGGTTATAATATAGTATAATAAACTAGCATACCAGCTATTTATTTTTTGACCATGGTAAGTATGCAAATAATTTTTATGATAAACTTAGGAGGTTTTAATGAAAAAATTATTAATTTTAGACTCAAATTCACTTATGAATAGGGCTTTTTATGCATTGCCTCCGATGAACAATAGTGATGGAATAAATACTAATGCCATTTATGGCTTTATGAATATGTTATTTAAGATGAAGGACGAAATTAATCCAGATAGCATAATTGCTACCTTTGACTTAAAAGCACCAACTTTTAGACATAAGGAATATGCAGAATATAAGGCGGGAAGAAATAAAATGCCGCCAGAACTTGCAGAACAATTCCCGATAATTAAAGAATTATTGAAATTTATGGGTATAAAGATTTTTGAAATAGAAGGCTTTGAAGCTGATGACTTAATTGGCACAGTCTCAAAGTTTGCTGAAAACAATGAAACTGAAGTATTTGTAGTTACAGGGGATAAAGATGCACTTCAATTAGCATCTGACACTACCAAAATTGTAATTACTAAAAAGGGTGTTAGCGAAACAGCAGTATATGATAGAAAAACCTTTATAGATGAATTTGAAGTAACACCAACTCAATTCATAGATGTTAAGGGTCTTATGGGTGATAAGTCTGATAACATTCCAGGAGTTCCAGGTGTTGGAGAAAAAACTGCTTTTAAGCTTATAAAAGAATATGGTTGCATTGAAGAAGTATTAAAGAACATTGATAATATTCCAGGAAAGAAGCTTAAAGAAAATTTAGAAAATAATGTAGAACAAGCAATATTTTCTAAAAAACTTGCTACTATTATGAGGGAAGTTCCAATTGAGATAACATTAGATGATGTTAATTGTAGTGAAAAAGAAAATGTATTAGAAATTAAAAAAATGCTTATTAGACTTGAAATGAAATCTATTTTAGCCAAATTTAAAGATGAAACATTTTCAGAAGAATCTAAAGTTGAAGTTAATACTATAGATACAATTGAAGCTATGAAAGAATTATTTTCAAAGAAAAAAGATAGAATTTATATAGATTATACATTAACAGATGCATCTACATATTCTAAATTAGAACTTGAATATTTAATTCTAGGTGAAGAAAATACTGGCGTTATAGTAAATTTTAAAGATATAAGTTGTAATAATAGAGAAGAATCTCTAAAAGTTTTAAAAGTTCTAATGGAAGATGAAAACACTAAAAAGGTTATTCATAATGGGAAAAACTTTATTACATTTTTAAATAAATATAAAATTGAAATTAAAGGATTTGATTTTGATACTGCAATAGCAGCTTATTTAATTGATTCTTCGAAGAGTAAATATGAAATTTTAGAGCTTGTTAATCATTATATTGGAGAAAATCCAAGTGAAGAAGGAAATAATCTTAAAGTAATTCTTTCAAGCTACTTACAAAATCTTTATGAGAAATTAAAAGAAAGACTTCATGAAGAAAATATGGATAAACTTTATTATGAAGTTGAACATCCATTGATATATGTACTTTCATCTATGGAGAGCATTGGATTTAACATAAATGAAGGAATGCTCGATGAACTTAAAATAAAATTTAAAAGAGAAATTGAGGAAACTCAAGATGCAATATTTAAGTTGGCAGAGGAAGAATTTAATATAAGTTCACCTAAACAATTAGGTAAGATATTATTTGAAAAATTAGATTTGCCAACAATGAAGAAGACGAAAACAGGATATTCAACTAATCAGGAAGTTTTAGAAAAATTAATGGATAAGCATGAGATAATTCCTAAAATAATGTATTATAGACAAGTTACAAAGATTAATTCTACATATATAGAAGGATTAAAAAATGTAATTGATGGGGATGGACGTATTCATTCAAATTTTAATCAAACTGTTACTACAACAGGAAGATTATCAAGTACAGAACCTAACTTACAAAATATTCCTATAAGGCATGAATTGGGTAGAGAAATAAGAAAAGTATTTATCCCAATGGAAGAGGATAATATACTTGTCTCTTGTGATTATTCTCAAATAGAATTAAGGGTTTTAGCTCATATAGCAGATGATGAAAATATGATAGAAGCATTTAAGCAACATAGCGATATTCATACAAAAACAGCATCAGAAGTTTTTAAAGTACCGTTAGATGAAGTGACTTCACTTATGAGAAGTAGAGCAAAAGCTGTAAACTTTGGAATAGTATATGGTATAGGTGCATTTAGTTTAGCTAAGGATTTAAAGATTACAAAAAAAGAAGCAGAAGAATATATGGCTATTTATTTTGAAAGATATCCTAAGATAAAACAATACTTAGAAAACATAGTTCATGATGCACAGGATACAGGATATGTACTAACTATTTTAAATAGAAGAAGATTTATACCAGAAATAAAGTCTTCTAATAAAATAGTAAAAGCTTTAGGTGATAGATTAGCTATGAATGCTCCAATTCAAGGGAGTGCAGCTGATATAATAAAACTTGCTATGGTTAATGTTTACAATAAATTAAATGAAAAGAAGCTAAAAAGCGAATTAATTCTACAAGTTCATGATGAACTTATATTAAATGTTAAAAAGGAAGAACTTGAAGAAGTAAAAAGTTTAGTTATATATGAAATGGAAAATGCTATTAAATTAAAAGTAGCACTTGATGTAGATATAAATACAGGACATACTTGGTATGAAGCAAAATAATGAATTATAGCAATGCACAATGCACAATGAACAATTAAGGAACAAATTCTTATAGAATTTGAAAAATATTTTCAGAACTCATTTGGGAAAAGTGATACTCAAAATTTTACATTTGGTTAGTAGAACTTTCTCTTTGGGCTTCATCCTTAATTGTATATCGTGAGCTGTGCATTGTGCATTGAAAAGGTGGTTTATATATAAAATGATTAAGGTTGGTTTAACAGGGGGAATTGGTACTGGAAAAAGTACAGTATCTGATATTTTAAGAAGAGAAAAGTTCAAAATTATTGATGCGGATATTATAGCTAAAGAAGTACTGGAAAAAAACCCTCAAATACTAGAAATGGTTCGGGTGCAATTTGGATCAGGTTTCTTTGATTGGAGAGGGGAATTTAGAAGAAAAGAATTTGGAAATCATATCTTTAGATTTCCTAAACAAAGAATAAAATATGAAAGTATTATTGTGCCTTATATTAAACAAAGCATAGAAGAAAATATAAAAGCATATGAAATAAAAGGTGAAAAAATAATAATAATAGATGCTCCAACTTTGATTGAAAATAATTTGAATGTTGAAATGGATTATGTGATACTTGTATATGCAGACAATTCAGTTCAAATTCAAAGGGTTATGAACAGAGATAAATTAACTAAAATTGAAGCAGTTAGCAGGATAAATTCTCAAATGTCTATGGAAGAAAAGAAGGAGTATGCCAATATTATCATTGATAATAATACTGATTTAATTGATACGCAAAAGCAAGTTTACGATTTAATTGATTTTATGAAATTAATATGATAAGGCACATCTTTGGTGTATTATTTTCTTTCATGTGCCAAAGTTAAGGAGAAGAAAATGAAATTTATAAGAAAAATCTTTTGTACACTAATAATCTTAATAGCAGTTATAATTGCAATGAGCGTAGGCTCGAAATATGTTATAAAAGAGAATTTTTTTCCTTATAAGTATAAAGAATATGTAGATAAGTATAGTAGTCAATACAATTTAGATCCATTATTTGTATTAGCAGTAATAAAGACTGAAAGTAAATTTGATGATGATGCGCAGTCACATAAAAATGCAGTGGGGCTTATGCAAATAACTGTTGAAACAGGAGCATGGGCAGCTAAGGAAATGGGATTTAATACATTTTCTAAAGAGGATTTATATAACCAAGAATATAATATTAGAATGGGATGTTGGTATCTTAGAAGGTTAAATGATACCTTTGATGGTGATTTAGATTTAACAATTGCTGCTTATAATGCAGGTCCAACTAACGTAAATACGTGGCTTGAAAATGAAAAGTATTCTTCAGATGGAAAAAGTATAGATTATATACCTTTTGGAGAAACAAAGAAATATGTTGATAAAGTAGATACTTATTATCATGTATATGAATACCTTTATAGTGGGAAAGAAAGTTATTTTGACATAGATAAAATAGTAGAAATAACAAAAAATCTTTTGAATGTACACTTTTTAAGTTAGGTATATTTAAAAAATAACAAGTAAATATTACATCTCTAACTTGTTATTTTCTTTTATAGACCTTAAATATTTTATAAAACTTACTTGAATTTTTGGCAAAAATGAATTATGATTAAATAGTAATTTATATTTTGCAGGTATGCTGGAATTGGCAGACAGGCACGCTTGAGGTGCGTGTGTTTATAACGTACGGGTTCAAGTCCCGTTACCTGCACCAAATCAGAAATTACATAAACCCCAGTGAAGTTCACAAATGGTGGACTTTACTGGGGTTTCGTTATGTAATGATATTT
>JAKBFR010000010.1 GCA_021837545.1 Bacillota bacterium
TTGCGAGCCTGTTTATGTTTTAAAAGGATGTCCAATGCATGAGGAACCGCTTCATCTTATTCCAAAACATTTAAGACCTAGATTTGAAGAAATGCTTGGAGTACAAATTGAAGGAGATTTATGTCCTATATGTAAATATAGGCTTACTCATTACTATAATGGAATATATGAAGATTTTCCAGTTGAAAGAACAGAATTTTCCATTAGATCAAGAAAAGGAATAGGGGTAGTACCACCAGTTGATCCTAATAATCAAGATACTTCAATTTTAACAGGTGCAGTTGACATATCTAAAATGGATTTATATTCAGAAGATGATCCAAGAATATTTTCATTAAATGGTGCTTTTAATGTTGGAAATAGAGGGCTTGTAGAATTTATTGAGGTATTTAAAAATGATGTTGAATACCTTCATACAATAATTACTGCAACTCAAGAAAAATCTATTCCATCACCTGGTAAAGGTTCTATGCTTTATTTTGATGGAGTTATTGTTGCTCATTCAAATGAGGCTGAATGGAATAGGTTTAAGTCAGACCATACAAATGAAGCTATATTAGATAGAATAGTAAAAGTTGAAGTTCCATATTGTTTAGAACTTGATGAGGAAGTTAAAATATATGAAAAAATATTAAAAAAGAGCAATTTCAAGGCCCATATAGCACCACATACTATTGAGATTGCAGCAATGTTTGCAATACTTTCAAGACTTACACCTTCAGCTAAAGCAGATGCTATGACTAAGCTTAAAATTTACAATGGGGAAGAAATTGTTGAAAAGGGAACAACTAAGAAGATTGATATTCGAGCACTTAGAGAAGAAGCAGGACAATATGAAGGAATGAAGGGTATAAGTACAAGATTTATTATAAAAACTATAGATAATGCTCTTTCAGAATCAGGATATGATTGTATAAATCCACTTAGCATAATGGAAAGTATAATAAGATCAGTTAAGGAACTTGATGTTGCATCTGATGATAAGAAAAGGTATTTAGGATTTATCCAAGATAATATTAGAAAAGAATATAATAAAATGATTGAGAGAGAGATTACTAAGGCATTTATACATTCATTTAGAGAACAAGCAGAGAGTTTATTTAATAATTATATAGATAATGCAGAAGCTTATGTAAACAAGAGTAAAATAAAAGATATTTCAACTGGAGAAGAACTTAACCCAGATGAAGAATTTATGAGGAGTATAGAAGAGCAAATAGGGGTATATGCGGCATCAGCTAAAGGTTTTAGATCAGATGTTACTTCATATATGTTTTATATAGTTAGAAAAGGTGGAGGCTTAGATTATACATCTTATGAACCTTTAAAAGAAGCTATAGAAAAGAAACTAACAGCTTCAGTTAAAGATTTATCTAGAATTATAACTAGGTCAAAGGTTAGAGATAAAGAACAAGCTGAAAAATATGATTCTATGGTGGAAGAAATGAAAAAAAATGGTTATTGTCTTCATTGTTGTGATGTAATTTTGAAATATGCAGCTAATAATTTATGGAGAGATTAAAGTAGATTATGGCAATATTTAGAGATTACACTAATAATCCAATTGATCACGACAGATCCATAGAAGATAGAAGAAGGCATAGGCAACTTGTAGAAAAATCAATAAAAGAAAATTTAGGAGATATATTATCAGAAGAGAGTATTGTTGGGGAGAGTAAAAATAAAAAATTCAAAATACCAATTAAAGGAATCAAAGAATATCAATTTGTTTATGGAAAAAATTCTAAAGGGGTAGCTAGTGGGATTGGAGATGAAAAAAGAGGAGAAAAGCTCGGAAAAGGAAATAAGAAATTAGCTAAAGGAAATCAAGGTGCAGGAAATGAAGAGGGGGATGATGTTTATGAAACAGAAATCACTCTTGAGGAATTAATGGATTATATATCTGAAGACTTAAACTTACCTAACTTAGATGAAAAGAAGTATTCTGAAATAATTACTGAAACCAGTGGTAAAAAAAGAGGATACAAAACTCATGGAATAAGACCTAGACTTGCAAAGAAGAAAACAGTTATGTCCAAGATTGCAAGGAAGCAAGGGAAAAAAAGAGCATTGAAAGAATTAGAAAGTGATCAAGAATTAGATAGATTTCCATTTAGAGAAGAAGATTTAAGATACTATAGGGTCAAGATGAAACCCAAAAAAGATAGCAATGCAGTTATGTTATTTATTATGGATGCTTCTGGTTCAATGGATATAACAAAGAAATATTTGGCAAGATCATATTTTTTTGTATTAGCTACTTTTTTAAAAAGAAAATATAACAATATAGCCTTTGAGTTTATATATCATACAACGGTTGCAAGAAGGGTAGATGAGTATGAGTTTTTTCATAAATCTGAATCAGGAGGTACTTATATATCAAGTGGGATTAATGAAGCTCTAAAGTTAATTGAAGAAAAGTATTCACCGGCAGCGTGGAACATATATAGTATATATGCAAGTGATGGAGATAATTGGTCAGAAGATAATGAAAGAGCAGTTGTGGCAGTTAAAAATATATGTAAAGTTAGTAATATGTTTGGCTATGCAGAACTTTTACCATCAACATACACAACAACAATGTATCATAAGTTTAAAAAGGAAATAGTAGATGAAAAATTTGTTCCTGTGATTATAAAAGAAAAAAAAGATTTATGGGAAGCACTTAAGATTATGCTTAGGAAGGAGTTAGGCACATAAAAAAATAACAGACCAAAATATACAAACATACTGGTCTGTTATTTTTTTTAAGGTGCTGTGAAGGAGGAATAAAAAATTGGAATATAGTTTTAGTGATATTGAGAAGTGGAATGAAAAAATAGAGAAAAAGGTTAAGGAATATGGATTAGATTTTTATCCTCAAGAATTCGAAATGATAGGTTTTAATGAGATGATAGGGTATGAAGCTTATGTTGGAATGCCATCAAGATATCCACATTGGAGTTTTGGTAAATCTTATGAAAAAAGTAAAACATTATATTCTTTAAACCTCACAGGGCTTCCTTATGAAATGGTAATTAATTCAGATCCTTGTTTAGCATATTTAATGAAAGATAATACATTATTATTGCAAATATTAACAATGGCACATGTATACGGGCATAACGACTTTTTCAAAAATAATAGGTTGTTTAAACAGGGAACTAATGCAAAATATACTTTGGAAATGTTTAATTTGGATGCAAAAATAATAAGAGAATATATTGATGATCCAAGCATCGGATATGCTGAGGTTGAGAGAATATTAGATGCTGCCCATGCCATAAGATTTCAATCTAAACGGAATATTGGAATAAAAGAGTTATCAAATGATGAGATTAAAGAAAATATATTAAAAGAGTATGAGAATAAAAAAGAAAAGAGAGGTATATTAGATTCTTATAGAGAAATAAATTTACCGGATTTAGATAAAATTCCCTTAGAACCTGTAGATGATCTTATTGGATTTATAATAAATTATGGACATCTAGAAGAATGGGAAAAAACTATTTTAAGAATAGTTAAAAGAGAAACAGAGTATTTTATTCCTCAAATTGAAACTAAAATAATGAATGAAGGTTGGGCAAGTTATACTCATTATAATATTTTAAAACAATTAGAATTACCACAAGAACTACATCTTGAGTTTTTAAAAAGGCATAATGATGTAATAGCACCTGCTATAGGAGGCTTAAATCCATATTATATTGGCTTCAAAATATTTGAAGATATTGAAAAGAGATATGGAAAGGAAAAAATATTTGAAGTCAGAGAAATTGAGCGTGATTCTTCTTTCTTAAGACGTTATCTAACTAGAGAATTATGTGGAGAATTAAATTTATTTCAATATAATGTGAGGACATTTGATACTCTTATTGAAGAAATATCAGATGAAACTGGCTGGAAAACCATAAGAGATACACTTTCGTATACTGCAGGAATAGGGAATATACCATACATTAGAGTCATAGATTATAACAAAAAGAATTATACATTAACTCTAGAAAATGTATTTGATGGGAGAGTCCTAGATCTTTCTTATGCTAAAGAAACCTTAAAGTATGTTCAAGAGCTTTGGGGTCATGATGTTAAATTAATTACTAAATCAAGTGATAAACAAGAAGTAATTTTAATTTGTAACCAAGAAAAGAAAATAACTGTATCATAAATACTGAAGTAACAAAAAAAATAAAAATGAATATTGTATTTATGTAAGAGAGTAATATTTTTAGGAGATTATAATGAACTTAAAAGGTAGCAAAACTGAAAGGAATTTATTTAAAACATTTGCTGGAGAATCTAGAGCAAGAAATAAATATACTTTTTATGGAGATAAAGCTAGAGAAGATGGATTTATGTATGTTGGAGAAATATTTGATGAAACTGCAGGAAATGAAAAAGCTCATGCTAGAGAGGTATATAGAAGATTTTTAGATAGGATCAGTAGTACAAAGAATAACTTAATAGAAGCGGCACTTGGAGAGTCAGAAGAAAGCAAAGTCATTTACAAAGAATTTGAAGATGTAGCTAGAGATGAGGGGTTTGATGAAATTGCAGATTTCTATAAAGAACTTCAAGAAGTAGAAGAACATCATAAAGAAAGATTTTTAAAATTAGCTAAAGAGATTAAAGATGGGAAAATGTTTAAATCAAATGAAGAAAGTCAATGGTTATGTTTAAATTGTGGATATATTTATGAAGGCACAGAGGCACCTATGAAATGCCCATTATGCAAATATCCAAAATCATATTTTAAAAAATTAGATAAAAAGGATTGCAAATAGGGGGGCAAAATAAATGATTTATCAATATCCAGAAGAATTTATAGTGCCTGTTGTTTATGTTCAGGATTTTAAAGATAAAACTTTATATAGATGCAAAGAGTCTAAATACTTAAATGCAGATAAACTATTAATACCAGATGAAATGTTTTTAGCAAAGATAGATATATATGGAACATTTCAAAATAAAGACACAAATTTTTTAAACATGGATGGAGAAGAATTTCCAAACCCTATGATTAAGGGTGATATAGTTGAATCGGGTTTAGATAATGAAAATATAAAAAGTATATTAAGTGATATAGATGAGGATTATGCAAATAGCGAAACCTTAAATATGTAAGTATAATAGTGAAATTAATTTTATAAAGGATAAGGTATGAAGTTTGAGGATTTAGCTAAAAAGCAATATGAAGACATAGATAATTTGACTGTGTTATTAAAAAATTATGTAGATGCTTATAGATTATTAATCGCAGGAGCATCAGAACTGAATAATGTGAATTTAACAAAGAAAAGTGAGGTCAGAAAAGCACTAGATAGAGTTGAGAATGTTGGTGAATTAATAGATAAACTAGTAAGTATATTAGATAAATGTGAAGGATCATATTTAAAATATTGTAAGATTAAATCTGATTATATTACAATAAGTACAGAAAAAGATAAGATATTTACAGAAATAGATAATGAGTTAAATTTTCAAAATTCTGAAAGAGAAGAAGATTAATCACATCTTTGATTTAGTATTTGCTTTCATTACCCTTAAAAAGTCAAGTTTTAATAAGTATTAATAAAAAACTCTGTCTTAAAAATTATAAGACAGAGTTTTTTATTGATCCTTATATTTTAAACTTTCCTCAATTTAATTTTACTTACCATCAAATATGAACCAATAATCATTAAAAAAACTACAAGATAAAGTGATGTTATCACTTGTAAATTAAGTTCGATAATTATTAGTGAAAAAAACGCCATAAAACAACCAACTATAGTTATTGGTACACCAGTAAAAGAACCATCAAACTCAGCAGTATTAAATCTAGCCAATCTATATGCACCACAGATTGGAAATAATAATAGTACTATAAAACCTAATAATCCGCTTGGTCCAAAGGAGTCAAGATTAAATAATATATATACTAATATAGATGGTGCTACTCCAAAAGAAACCAAATCAGCTAAAGAATCTAACTCTTTACCTAAATCGCTAGAAACATTCAAAAAACGAGCTATTCTTCCGTCATATCTATCTACCAATCCTGCAAGTAAAATAAATACACCTGCCATTGCATATTTTTCATCCATTACTGATAATATGGATATAATTCCACAAGATAAATTAATAAAGGTAAATACATTAGGAATACAACTTTTCCTCATAAAATCACTCCTAAAATTATATAAAATACTTATAAAGCATTATTATAGCATATAAATGAAAATAATATAAGGTATAAATTTATTTTGAGATTTTATTAAGATTGTATAGTATCGACATTAAATAAGTAAAATGATATAATTAAGTTTATCTGATAATGAATATATGTAATAATTTGTTAGAAATTTAACATATATATAGTGTAAATTCTTATATTTAAGTTTAACTTTTTAAAATAAAAAAATTTGCAAGTTAATTTTAGATAGGATTAAAAAAAGTTTATATAAAAATTATGGGAGGTACGTTAATTTATGAAAAAGGTAAGATTCATATACAACCCATACTCAGGAGAAAATAACATAATAAATGAATTGGATAATGTAATAAAGTTACATCAAGAAGTAGACTTAACAGTTGTTCCATATAGAATTCAAAAAGGCAAAGATTTATCAGAAGCCTTAGATATAATAGATAAGACGTACAGCTACATCTTAATAGCTGGTGGTGATGGAACTGTAGATTCATTAGTAAATGCTATGAAACATAGAAATATAAATATACCTATAGGAATATTACCAGTTGGTACTGCGAATGATTTTGGAAAATTTATTAATATGCCAAGTGATATACAAGAAGCTTGTAAGCAAATTTTAGATTCAAAACCAGTAGCAGTTGATGTAGGCAAAATAAATGACGATTACTTTATAAATGTTGCTAGTACAGGACTTTTTACTGATATATCCCAAAAAATAGATGTAAATTTAAAAAATACAATAGGAAAGTTAGCATATTATTTAAAAGGTCTTGAAGAATTACCTAACTTTAGAAAATTAAAAGTAAAGCTATCATCAAAAGAGTCTAATTATGATGGAGAGATGTATTTGCTTTTGGTGTTTAATGGTAAAACGGCTGGAAATCTTAATTTAGCTACAGAGGCAGAAATTACAGATGGGAAATTAGATGTAATAATGTTTAAGGCTATACAAGTAATGGAGTTATTGCCATTGTTTATAAAACTTTTAAAGGGAGAACATTTAGATTCAGATAAGGTTGTTTATTTTAAAACAGATGATGTATATATTGAATCTTCAGAAGACATTGTTACAGATATTGATGGAGAAAGAGGACCAGATTTTCCATTAAGAATTCAATGTATTAAAGGTGGAATTGAAATTTTAGGTATAAAATAAAATAAATTATAATAAATATAAGTAACAGGAATGTGGATGGGAGCGTAATTTTGTGAACTTTGCATACTATTTGTTTTTGTTACTTATAATTTTTTTCTCTATTTCAATTATGAAAAAGAATTTAGAAGTTTCACCAAAGAAAATAAAAATTTATTTAACCCTGGTAATTACATTATTTTTATTAAGAAATATAGCATTATTTCTTTTATGTATATTAAAGAATAGTACTATAATATATTATTTGAAATCAATAATATTTTTAAATCATTTATCAATTCCACTTATGGTATTAGCTATAACTTATATTTATGTAAGATCGGAAAAATTAAATTTTGGCGGTAGTTATATTATTGCAATAATAATATGTGTTATTTATATGGGAATAATACATATTTCTAAAGTCACAGTACAAGTAAGTTACTTATATGGCTTTATATTAGAAATAGATAAAGAAACAATTTTATTTTTATTTTCACTGATATTACTTGGAGTCTTATTTGTATTAAATGTAATCCTATTAGATAAGCCTTTTGTAAATAAAATTGGTATATGGTCTATAATAATGGCAATTTCAATAACAATGATAGAAAATATTATTATTTTAGGTGGAATTAAAATTTTTCCATATTCAGTAATAGGGGATATGATATTCCTCATAATTATGAATTCAGTATTAAAAAATTTTAAAGTGTATTCGAAAAAATAAAAAATGAGCTGTTTCAATAGAGACAGCTCATTTTTTACTATACTGTATAGTCTGCTAATTTTCCCGAGTAGATTAAATCTAATCCAGATAAAGAAGGGAAATCTTGTGGACGCATTAAAGAAAAATGTTTTTTTAATTTAACAGATTTAGATTCTTGCAATACATAGGCTACAAACTGTGAGCAAACATAATGGTATTGCCTCTGATAAGGTATATTAAACAACATGGCTACAAGTCCTGCAAAGTTATATCCATATTTATCTTCATTTTCTTCAAAGTTAAGTATTGATTGTTGAAGAGTTAAATATTGATTTTCAGATATAGAGATACGATAAATTTGGCATAGAGTATCATCATGCGCTTTATAAACACCTTCATTTACATCTTCCTTAACAAAGCCTGCAATTAGAGGAATATATAAATTTTGTCTAGCAAAGCTATATAATGAATTGAGATCTTCATCAAGAGCTATGGAAGCATGGTTATATGGTGCACGTGTAAATAATTGAAATATTTTTGAACAGTTTGTCCCAGTTTGACTTATCATTATATAAATATTTTTATTAATAATTACCATCCCATTTCTACTTAAGTTATATCTCTCTAATATGAATAAATAATCTCAATTTCTATTTAAACTAAATATATTTAATATTTAAAAATAAGTTGAATGTTAGATAAGATTATTTTATCTAACACAACAGATTAAATTATATACTTTTATATTACCATAATAATGGGGATTATATAAACAAGAATAATTTTCTTTAAATATAAATAGCTACCTTACAAATGCAATGTTATTGTAAGATAGCTATTTTTTAATGTACTCTTTTTTTAGTATTGCCGTTCTTTCGAACAGAGTTTTTTGAATTTTTATTTGAACTATTACCTAACTTATTCTTTGAATTCTTTGAATCTATATTTGAAATATTTTTTGAAGTATTGTTTCTAGGAACATTTGAGTTTTTATTAGAAGAATCCTTGTTATTTATATTAGAATCATTATTTTTACTAGTAACTGATTTTCGTTTAGAGGAATCACTACTATTTTTAGTCGTATTATCAGTAGAAGATTTACTATTATTTTTATGTTTGCCTTGATAGCCAAGCTTTCCAGGAACAAATCCTATTAAGCAATCTTTCCCATTACCCATTAAATCTTCTCTATGGGCTTTGATTAATGCTTTCTTAACCTTTAGATGGTTCTTAGGTACAGCAAATTGTATTAATGCTCTTTGCATATCTTTTTCTTCAGAAGTTGTTGGAATATAAACTTCTTCTCCTGTAATTGGATTAACACCCGTGTAATACATTGTAGTTGATAAACTACCTGGAGTAGGGTAAAAATCTTGTACTTGCTCTGGCGTATATCCCATTTTTTTTATATACTCAGCTAGTTCGATTGCTGCCTTTAAGTCTGAACCAGGATGAGAAGACATTAAATAAGGAACTAAGAATTGTTTTTTGTCTATTTTATCATTTATTTGAAAATACTTATTAACAAATCTATCATAAATTTCCTTTGTTGGCTTACCCATTTGATTTAATACTCTAGGAACAACATGCTCTGGAGCTACTTTCAATTGACCACTTATATGATGTTCACATAATTCTTTAAAGAAGGAATCATTTTTATCATGTATAAGATAATCATATCTAATTCCTGAACGTACAAATACTTTTTTTATTCCAGGAAGATTTCTAACTTTTTTTAAGAGCGAAAGATATTCTGAATGATCAATTATTAAATTTTTACAAGGAGCTGGAAACATACATTGTTTATTTTTACAAGTACCATGTTCTATTTGTTTAGTACAAGCTCTATGTCTAAAGTTTGCAGTAGGTCCTCCAACATCGTGGATGTATCCTTTGAAGTTAGGCAAAGTTGTTAATAGTTTTGCCTCTTCAATTATTGATTCTTGGCCTCTATTTTGAATAACTCTTCCTTGGTGAAAAGTTAAAGCACAGAAGGAACATGAACCAAAACAGCCTCTATGACTAGTTATTGAAAATTCAACTTCTTGTATTGCAGGTATTCCACCTTTAGCTTCATATATTGGATGATATGTCCTTGTATAAGGTAAATCATAGGTTATATCCATTTCTTCTTGTGTTAAGTCTTCTTGAGGCGGATTCTGAACTAAATATCTATCTCCGTATTTTTGAGTTAGAGTGCGACCATTTATAGAATCTTGTTCATAATATTCTAATTTATAAGCTTCACCATAAACCTTTTTATCAGTAGATACTTCTTCAAAAGAAGGTAATGTAACTGCATCTTTAATATTGGATACATCTTTAGTTAAATAACAAGTTCCACGTACAGTAGTAATATTTTTAATACTTGCGCCATATCTTAATAAATCAGCAAGTTGAACTACAGTCTTTTCGCCCATACCATACATTAATAAATCAGCTTTCGAATCTACAAGAATACTGCGTCTAACCTTATTGTCCCAATAATCATAATGTGCAAATCGTCTAAGACTTGCTTCTATTCCGCCAATTGCAATAGTTACATCTTTATAAGCTTCTCGTATTCTATTACAGTAAACTATAACAGCTCTATCAGGTCTATGACCAGCTTCACCACCAGGAGAATATAAATCCTCGCGTCTTGTTCTTTTGGCAGTAGTGTAATGATTAACCATTGAATCTATATTTCCTGAATTAACTAAAAAACCATACTTAGGTTTACCAAGTGTTTTAAAGTCTTCACAATCATTCCATCTTGGTTGAGCTATAATTCCAACAGTAAAACCCTGTGCTTCAAGGGTTCTACCTATAATAGCAGTTCCGAAAGAAGGATGGTCTACATAAGCATCACCAGAAACAATAATAAAATCTAGCTGTTCAATTTTTCTTTTTTCTAAATCCTCTTTACTAATAGGTAAAAATTCCTTGCAAAGTTTCATATATTATTAACTCCAATTCTTTAAATTTTTAGATTTATTCTTGTACACATAAAAAAATAACAGATAAAAGATCTACTGTATATTTAGAATGTGCCTTAAAGTATCTTAACATAACAATAATTAGTTTACAAACAATAAAGAGTTATAAAAACATTGTAAATTATCATTTAATTAGCCTATGAAATTGTTTTTAATTTTAAAGTATACATATATACAATAATAAATTAAAGAAACGTCTAATGAGTTTAATTAAGGAATAAAAAATTATTGCCTTTTTATGTCTATGTAATGTAATATAATATAATAAGTAGAGATAGTAATAGTTTTAATTAATTGTTAACTGGTAAATGTTAATTGAACTAAGGGTGGTGAACAAGATGGAGGATGGACCTCAGAATATAAAATACAATATAGCAAAAACTAAATATATTCAGAAGAGAAGTCTTTTATCTGAAAGCAAACTCAAAATGTATAAGTAAAGGTAAGATTTATTTAGAAGTATGAGCTCCGTTTAAAGACTTTCTTTCTGTGCGAAAGTAGGGGGGACATAGTTATGATGGAATTATCTATATTTCTATATACAAATATTATAGATAAAAAGGTCTATGATGAATTTGGAGATGTTTTAGGGATTTTAAGAGATGTTTATGTAACTACAGAAGAAGGTTATCCTAGGGTAATTGGTTATAAACTCAAAAGGGATGGAGTGACATTTCATTATGAATTCAGGTATATAGAGTTTGCCAATAAAGATGGAAAATTTAAGATAAAAACAAGGGGGAGTAAAGAAATACTTCCAATGAGATATAGCTATCTTCTTTCTGAAAATCTATTAGATAAAAAGATAGTTGATATAAACGGAAAGCAAGTTGTTAGAGTTAATGATTTAAGGATTGCAAAAATTGCTGGAGAGTATAGGGTTATTGGAGTTGAAACAGGACCACTCGCTAGATATAGAAGGTTAAAGATAGCAGGCATTATGAAGTTTTTCTATAAATTTATGAAAAAAGACTTAGAAGATAAAGTCTTAAGATGGGATGACGTTGAATCCTTAGAAATGGTTGATAATAATCTAAAATTAACTGAGCCATATAAAAAGTTATCAACACTACATCCTGCTGACCTTGCAGATATATTAGAAAATTTAGATACAAATTCGAGAAAGCAAGTACTAGAGTCTTTAGATGAAGATTTAGCAGCTGACACTCTAGAAGAAATAGATTCAGAATATAAAGGAACTATAATTAAGGAGTTATCAGATAGTAAAACTGTTGAAGTATTAGAAAATATGCCTAATGATGAAATTGCTGATTTATTAGATGATCTAGATGAAGAAGAAAGAGAAAAAATATTAGTAAATCTAGAAAAGGAAGATGCAGACGAGGTTAAGGAACTTTTAAAATACGAAGATGAAACCGTTGGTAGTATAATGAGTAAAGAATTTATATCTGTTAATCTAGATATTACTGTTGGAGATACAATTGAAATGTTAAAAGAAATGAAACCAGATGAAGAAGTTATTCATTATATATATATAACAAATGAAGAAGAACATATTGAAGGTGTGGTTTCTTTAAGAGATTTAATAATAAATGATACTAATATAAAAATAAAAGAAATAATGGATGAAACAGTATCACGTGTAAAACATGATGATGAAATAAATGAAGTTATAGAAGTTGCAGCAAAATATGATTTGAATTCTGTACCAGTAGTAGATGAAGAGGAAAAGTTAGTAGGAATAGTAATTATTCATGACTTAATAGATGAATTTTTATATCCTCTTTGGAAAAAGAAAAATTAGTGAAGTCGACATTTTTTTAGGAAAATTCTTAAAAAGTGTTGACTTTTTTGCCATATAGAATATAATAATAATATAAACCCTAGCAAAACACTAAGAATTAAAAACTATGAAAAAGGAAAGTAACATGAAGGAAGTTTACAGAGAGAAAAGAAAACTGAGAACTTTTCATCAAGAATTTATGTGAAGTGCCCTTTGGAGTTGAAATCTGAAGTATAGTAAGATTCTCCGGGCTCACCCGTTATAGTGATATGGCATTTTAAAGTGTCTTAACTGAGAGGGATTAATTACTTAATCCAATTAGAGTGGAACCGCGAAATTTTACTTCGTCTCTATATGTTTATAGAGGATGGAGTTTTTTTGTTATATAAATAAGTAGAAAAAGATCCAAATTAAGAATACTAAAAAGAAAAATTAGATAATGAATATAAATTTTAGGAGGATAATAATATGATTTATAATGGAGGACTAGAATTAATCGGAAACACACCAATTTTGAAGGTAAACAATTTAATTAAGGATGAAAATATTGCAGACATATATGTTAAACTTGAAAAATTTAATCCAGGTGGAAGTGTTAAAGATAGAGCAGCTCTTGGAATGGTTGAAAAAGCTGAAAGAGAAGGAATATTAAAGCCAGGAACAACAATAGTAGAACCAACGAGTGGAAATACAGGAATAGCACTTGCATTTATAGGTAAATTAAGAGGTTATAAAGTTATTATAATTATGCCAGAAACAATGAGTAAAGAAAGAAGAGATTTAATTAAGGCTTATGGTGCAGAACTTATATTAACTGAAGGCGCTAAGGGAATGAAAGGTGCTATAGAAAAAGCAGAAGAAATAGGAAGCGGAGAAGGGTTCTTTATTCCACAACAATTTGAAAATTTAGCTAATCCAGAAAAGCACTATGAAACAACAGCAGAAGAAATATATAAAGATATACCAGAATTAGATGTAGTTGTAGGCGGAGTTGGAACAGGTGGAACTGTAGTAGGTATATCTAAAAACTTGAAAAAGAAAAATCCGAGTATTAAAGCTATTGCAGTTGAACCAGCTAGTTCACCAGTTTTAAGTGGTGGAAATCCAGGTGGACACAAAATTCAAGGGATTGGAGCTGGATTTGTTCCAGGAATTTATGAAAAAGAATATGTAGATGAAATTCTACAAGTAAAAGATGAAGATGCATTTAAAACAGCAAAATCATTTGCTGAAACAGAAGGCATATTGATTGGAATTTCTTCAGGAGCAGCAGTATATGCAGCTATACAAGTTGCTAAAAAGCTTGGAAAAGGCAAAAAGGTATTAGCGATTGCTCCAGATGGAGGAGAAAAATATATATCAATGGGACTATACGACTAAGTAGATAAGTGAGAAACCAAAAGTGATGCTCCAAAAGTGAGAATCGAAATTTTATATTTCGTTCTTCGAACTTTCTCTGTGAGCATCTTGTATTTGGTTATTCGAACTTAGTTAATTAGCTCTGCTAGTTAACTTCCTTTAACAAATCTACTGAAAACTATGAAAAAAAGGAGAATAAGCTGTGTTTAAGAGATTAAATTATGATTTAGAAAGAATTTTAAATGAAGATCCAGCAGCTAAAAGTAAAATAGAAGTATTTTTATTATATCCATGTATTCATGCATTAATAGCATATAGAATAGCACACTTTTTTTATTTGAATAACAGGTTTTTCTTAGCTAGATTAATTTCACAACTATCTAGATTCTTTACAGGTATAGAAATTCATCCAGGAGCTAAAATAGGAAAAGGATTATTTATAGATCATGGAATGGGTGTAGTAATTGGAGAAACTGCTGAGGTTGGGAATAATGTAACACTTTATCATGGAGTAACACTAGGTGGGACCGGAAAAGATATAGGAAAAAGACATCCAACTATTGAGGATGATGTATTAATAGGAACAGGAGCAAAAGTACTTGGACCGATTAATGTAGGAAAAGGTGCTAAGATAGGATCCAATGCTGTAGTTTTAAAAAATGTACCAGCGAAAGCAACAGCAGTAGGAAGTCCAGCTAAAAATATTGTAAGAATTACAGCCACTGCAACGCTAATTGAAATAAGTGATATAAAAGGACGTAAAAAGAAAATATTTAATGATATGGTTATTTAAAAATACGGGAGTGTTACGGATGCTAGCTATCGGATAAATGTTGCCTAATGATTAGATGTGAAAGGTATGAACAAGTTTAATGTTCATATCTTTTTATGTTTGGGGAATTATATAAGGCACAATCAAAAAAACGAATACTTTAAGAATTGCATAGATATATGAAAAAATATATAATATATATGGATATTAGTACAAGAATGTACTTGATTTAGCGTTTTAATCTATAAATAATTAAATAATAGCTGTATAGTGCAAGCATATGGAATATATAATACAATAAATATACAGTTTTTTATAAGAAAGGTTGGGAAAAAATGTTATCACCAATTGCAATAACAATCATAAAAAGGTTGCCGGAAGGATTAGTTATAAAGGTAGGTAAAAGAATAGTTGCTAATTATATGAAAAAATATGCCAATATAATAATTAATGGTATAGATAATATAGATAATGTAAAAAAACCACGGATATTTGTATGTAATCACTTAAGCAATGCAGATGGTTTGGTTTTATCAAAAATATTAAAAGAGAAAAGTGATCCTTATTTTATAGCTGGAGTAAAATTAACAGATGATCCAATAACTGAGTTAGGAACGAAAATAGTCAAGAATATATCAATTAAGCCAAGTTCAGCTGATAAAGAAGCTATTACTAAAGTAGTTAAGGTACTTAAAGGAGGAGATGATGTTTTAATATTCCCAGAGGGTACTAGAAGTAGGACTGGTGGAATGATAGAAGGCAAAAAGGGTATATTATTATTTGCTAGAATGTCAAAGGCAGAAATAATTCCAATTGGTATGGCTGGGACGGATAAGCTATTACCTATAAGTGAAAAAGGAGATATGGGATCAGAAAAGTGGCAAAATGCAGATGTTATTATAAATATAGGGGAAAAAATTATATTTCCGCCAAAAGAAAAAGATGAAGATAGACATGAATATGAAGATAGGTGCATGGATAACCTAATGAGAAGCATAGCAAATCTCTTACCTGAAGATTATAGAGGGATTTACAAGGCATATGATACAAAATAGATTATCATATGGACTTGTTATTTCTTGAATATGCATAGATAAGGAGTTTATATAATATATGAAAGCAAGGACAAAAAAAATTGTGGATATTTTGAAAGAAACATATCCTGATGCAAAATGTGAATTAAATCATGAGACACCATTTCAATTGCTTATAGCTACAATCTTATCAGCTCAAACAACAGATAAGAAAGTAAATGAAGTTACTAAAGATTTATTTATAGATTATCCAGATTTAGATGCTTTTTTGACAGTAACGAATGACGAACTTGAAGACAGAATAAAGCAAATAGGATTATATAGAAATAAATCTAAAAATTTAATACTTATGTTTAGGCAGTTAAAAGAAAAATTTAATGGAGAAGTTCCGAAGACTATGGAAGAGATAATGTCACTTGCTGGAGCCGGAAGAAAAACAGCTAATGTTGTTTTATCTAATGCATTTAATGTACCATCTATAGCTGTAGATACTCATGTATTTAGAGTTTCGAACAGATTAGAACTTGCAAAATCAGATAATGTTTTAGAAGTAGAGATGCAATTGCAAAGAGAATTACCTAAAAAAGAGTGGATACTTATGCACCACCTTTTGATATTTCATGGTAGAAGATGTTGTACTGCTAGAAATCCTAAGTGTACGGAATGTCCTTTAAGTCATTTATGTAAATATGCAAATAAGTTAGGCAAATAAAAGAAAATAACAAGTCCAAATATACTGATGGATTGACTTGTTATTTTTTTGATTGTGCCTTATATAATAAAAAGTAAAATTAGTGTCTTTGTGGCATGTATAGATAAAGATAGTGAAAATAGTGATTATATTTAGAAACTTAATTGCTAATGATTGAAAATTGACAATTAGTACTTTAAACTTAGCAATTCAATTTAATGTATAAGTATAACTTAAAGTTGGTATCTATAAATAAAGTAGTTATTACATATTAAAATAAACCACAGTTAAGATAATTTGTAGACTTAGTGGTTCTTTTAATTTTAGGGTTAATTTATTAATATTATTATATGTAGTAATAACTAAAATTAAACGATTTATCATTTTTCGATTAGACAGTGAGAATTAATAAATATTTGGAGGCAATTTATGAAAATTGGAGTTATAATGGGCGGAATATCATCAGAAAGAGAAATATCATTAAAAAGTGGAAATTCTATAGTTGAGAATATAAATAAGGATAAATATGAAATAATACCAATAGTTATAGATAAAAAGGAAGATATAATAACTAAATCTAAAGGAATAGATTTTGCACTTTTGGCATTACATGGTCAATTTGGAGAAGATGGGACTGTTCAAGCAGTACTTCAAACTTTAGGAATACCATATTCAGGTTGTGGACCTTTAAGTAGTGCTATGTGTATGGATAAAGATGTATCAAAATCTATTTTAGAGGCCGTTGGAATCCGAACTGCACCTTGGATTAATTTAAGAAAAAATGATAATGTAGATTTTAATAAAATAAATGAATTAGGATATCCTGTTGTGGTTAAGCCAACTCATGGTGGATCAAGCGTAGCCACATTTATTGTAAAAGAAGAAAAGGATATTCAAAATTGTATCTCAGAAGCTTTCAAATGGGATAATGAAGTTATGATAGAAAAATTTATAAAGGGTGATGAAATAACTTGTCCTGTTTATGGAGATAAAATGTTGCCAGTAATTGCTATAAAGCCAAAATCAGAATTCTTTGATTTTGCTTCAAAATATCAAGATGGCGGAGCAGAAGAAATTGTAGTAGAATTAGAAAAAAAATTACATGAAGAAGTAGAAAAAATGGCACTAGCAACGTATAAAGCATTAAAATGTGAAGTTTATTCTAGAGTTGATATGATAGTTACAGAAGAGGGAATACCTTATATTTTAGAGGTAAACACACTTCCAGGAATGACTAAAAATAGTTTAATTCCTAAAAGTGCAGCAGCTTTAAATATAAGTTTTTCAAAACTGATAGATATGATAATAGAAGATTCAATGAAAATAAGTAGATAATCCGGGTATTGCGAAACATAGATACCCAAAGTGAAAATTAAGGTTAATTGTATAAACTACCGAAATGAAGGTCATGCATTTGTTCGGGTTACTGAGGATTTAGCTGTGAATTTCTATCAGTAGAAGTTGCCCCCATTTAAGCATGCTCCCAATATTCATTGGGACAAGCATAAATGGAACAACTTCTACTGAAGAAATATCTACAGCTAAATCCTCTGATGTAACGCATCCACAAAAGCATGACCTCCATTTCTAGTATATTATACATTTAAGGTATAAATATAACTTTAGAGTTGGTATCTATGTGCGAAATAACCAAAGTGTATCAATGGATAACTTCTCATGAAGATATGCTTATAGAATATTTTTCAATTCTTGCTCCATATATATATATTCTCTTTCCTTGTTTTCCTATTACTTTAAGTCTTGTATATTCAAGCACTTTACTTAAGATTAGAATATACCTAAAAATTATGGTTATAGAATACTTTACTATAGGCATTGTCAACCTCTGAAATATAAAAATACTTGCATTAATATAGCCCTACTTTAAAATTACACTAAACAAAGAAATCAGAGTTATGCTTTTGCGCAACGTTGCATCAGAGAATTTTCTGGGTATATTTCTTCATTAGAAGTTGTTCCAAAGATGCTTGTTCAAAGCTATGGCTTTGAGGCTAGCACTTTGGGCACAACTTCTAATGTTAGAAATATCCAGAAAATTCTCAGCAACTGGAGCAAACGCATAACTCTGATTTCGGTTGTTTAGCAGTAAATTCAAATTATCCTCACACTGCAAGTATTCTTATATTTCGTCTGATTCACAATACTCGTATATTTTCCATTAAATTAGCTAGTGTTTCTTTTTGCAATCTTGGCAGACACCCTTCATGACTAAGTCATGGTCTGTTAAAGTGAACCCTGTTGAATTTTGAACCATCTCCTGAATTTGGAGCATAGGGCATGGAACTTCAACTTCTTTATGGCAAATATCACATTCTAAATGATGCCTGTGTGTTTTCCCTTTAAGTTTATATGCAAATACTCCATCATTAAGAGTTATTTTTTCTGTAATTTCTTTCTCTTCAAATAATTCCAAGGTTCTATAAATTGTACTTAAATTAATATTTATGCTATTGTCCCTATAAATTTGATATATTTTTTCAGCAGATAAACTGTTTTCTGAATTTTTTAATATATTTAAAATTTCTATTCTTCCTTTAGTAATTTTAAGATCATTTCCTTTTAGAATTTCATTTGGTTCCATTTTCATATCCCCTAACAAATAAATATTAAATATATTATATCATATACAGACAATTTTATTAAAAAAATATCATCTTAAATCCGAAAAATATGAGTGCAATGCCTGCAAAAAGGTTTGCATATCTCGTTACAAATTTTATTCTTTTTATATATCTACAAACAAAAAAACCTAATGTGCAAATAAATAGTGTTATTAGTCCAATCAAAATTGAATTCATAAAAAGTAATAAGTTTCTTGAAACTTGATGAAAAGCAGTAAAACCAATGACTAAAGCATCTATACTAACTGATATTCCAAGTATTATACAGGTGCTATTTTTTATTAGAAGTTCTTTTTCCTTTTGGTTAAATCCATCTATTATAATAAGTAGTCCTACAATTCCCATAATTATTCCACCTGCAATAGAAGAAATACTAGTAATATATGTGTCAAATAAATATCCTAAACTTCCTCCTACATATGTAAATAAAAATTGAAAAAATGCAAAAGATAGTAGAAATTTTATTTTATGTTGTTTTTTCAGTATTGGATTTAAACCAATACCTAGGGTTACTCCAAAAGCATCCATGGCTAATGCAATTGCTATTATTATAACATCATATAAATTCATTTTATCATCTCCTCTAAATATTAAACTTAATCTATAATAATTAAAGTTTTCTTAAATATATGCAAAAAAAAATCAAAAAAGTCTTTATTAAATGCTTTTTTTATTGTATATTAATAAATAGCGTATTACTATGGTTAAATAGTATATCACATATGAACTGTTTAGTATAACAAACAAGGAGGAAATTTAATGTCAAATTGTATAATAGCCCAATCAGGAGGTCCAACATCGGTAATTAATTCAAGCGTGGTAGGACTTTTAAATGCCAATAAGGAATTAAGAACTTTTGAAAAGGTATATGGTGGGTTAAATGGTATTGAGGGAATATTAAATAAAAACATAATTGATTTATCATTGATTTCTGATGAAGAAATTAACAACTTTAGGTTTACTCCATCTTCTGGACTAGGATCTTGCAGATATAAATTGAAAGATATGGATTCTTGCAGTCAAGAATATGAAAATTTGATAAATATTCTAAGAGAATATAAGATAACATCATTTTTTTATGTTGGTGGAAATGATTCTATGGACACTATTGCTAAACTTTCGAAATATGCAAAGATTAACAATATTGATATAAAATTTATAGGAATTCCTAAAACTATAGATAATGATTTAAAATTTACTGATCATACTCCTGGCTTTGGCAGTGCAGCAAAATTTATAGGAACAACTGCTCTTGAAACGTATTTAGATGCGTCTGTGTATATTAATAATGGTATCTTTATTTTAGAGACTATGGGAAGAGATACTGGATGGCTTGCAGCTTCAGCTTGTATTGCAAAGCTTGATGATAAACCAGTAGCAGATTTTATATATCTTCCTGAAGCAGCATTTGATAAGGATAAGTTTATAAATGATGTTAAACGAAAATTTGAAGAACAGAATAAAGTCTATATAGTAGTTTCTGAGGGGATAAAAGATAAAGATGGAAATTTTGTTTCTGAATTTGAATGTGTATCTGAAGATAAGTTTGGACATGCTCAACTAGGTGGAGTTTCGAATTATTTAAGAATGCTAATTCTTGAGGAAGGTTTTACAACTAGAGTTAAAGCGTTAGAACTTGGAATTCTTCAACGTTGTGCAATGCATTGTGCTTCAGACACTGATTTAAAAGAAGCTTATAATGTTGGTAAAATGGCTTTGAAATATGCGGCTGTTGGTCAAACTGGTAAAATGGTTAACATTAATAGAGAATGTAATGAACCTTATGAAGTTGTTTATTCTTTAGTTGATGCTGATAAAGTAGCTAATAATGTGAAATACTTTCCTGAAGAATGGATTAATGAAGCCGGAAATTTTATAACTGACGAGGCATGCTCCTATTTTGAACCATTAATAAAAGATCTTCCTAATTTAACTTTTGAAGGAAATCTTCCAAAATATAAAGTATTTAATCAATAATTTTAAAATAATTGTATGTATAAATATGAATCAAACTCTTATTAGGAATATGAAAGAAAATAACAAGTCAAAGATGCTAGAATACTGACTTGTTATTTTTTTGAATATCTCTTAAATTTGATAAATAATTAATAGTATTTTAAATTCAGAGGTAAAATAATAATTATTAGATATACTTTTATTGTTAATTACTAATCTAAATTCCGATATTTTTATTTGATTTTTCCTGAGCAAATATCTTCCAGGATATTTAAAAACACATTAACTTCATCAATTGAATTATATAGTGCAAAGCTTATTCTTACCATTCCTAACATTTTTTTTGTGGGATTTTCAAGAAATTCTTTTGCCTCTTTTTCACTTACGTTCATTAGTCTTCTGCAATAAGGATGGGCACAAAACCATCCATGTCTTACAGAAATCCCTTTCTTTTTAGCCAAAATTTCTGCTACATCATGATGATACATGTTTTCTAGATTAAAAGTCGCAATTCCAAGTCTATCACTTATATCTTTAGTATCTCCATAATTTATTACGGTAGGAATACTATTAAGTCCTTTGATGGTATACTCTAAAAGAGCATGCTCATGTTTTTCTATATAGTCATATCCAATTGTATTTATAGTCCTTAATGAATTAATTAAGCCCATTACCCCTAAAAAATTTTGAGTCCCGGCTTCATTTTTATCCGGTGGAGGGAGATATGTGACTTCATTATCAAGGACTAAATCAACGGTTCCACCACCTAAATAATCAGGCTTTGCATTTGCGAAATCTTCTTTTAATCCTATTATCACTCCAACGCCAAAAGGAGAATAAATTTTGTGTGATGAAAATACCAAAAAATCGATTTGTTCATCATCTGAGTTTCCACTAATATTAACTCTTCTATGTGGCACAAGTTGTGCGCCATCTACAATCAATTTAGCATCATACTTATGAACTAGTTTAGCTATAAAATGAATATCATTAATATAACCTGTAACATTAGAGGCTCCGGTAAGAGATACATATTTAACTCTACCGTAATTCTTTTTTAGTTTTTCTTCTAAGTCTTGAATTTTAAGCCTACCATTTTCATCCACTTCAATATATTCAATATTTCCTCTATTTCTCCATGGCAAATCGTTTGAGTGATGCTCCATTCTTGAAGTCAATATTATCTCATTTGGCTCTTTTATAAGAGTTTTAGCCAATTTATTTATACCTTCAGTAGTATTATTAACATAAATAACAACATACTTCTCTGTATCTTTTATATTAAAAAAATTCATCAAGAAATCTTTAGATTCTTTATATAAATTAGTAGTTATTTCTGCTTTTTGACCGGTCCCCCTTCCTATGGAAGCATAAGTATTGCTCAATTTTCCAATATATTCAATACTTGACTTAATAGGTGGAGTAGTAGCCGCATTATCAAAGTTTATTCCATCTATGCAATGTCCATTTGAATCACAAACTTTTTCATCTAATCCAATAAATAAATCTTTGATGTTTTTCTCATTTTCCATCTTCATATGCATCTCCTCCAATATATATTATTCCTATAAGATATTTATTGTTCCACTAAGTATAAGTGAGAATCCAAAGCTGAGGTAAAAGTCAAAATTTTATATTCGGATATTTGAACTTCCACAACGAGTGGATATGAGTAGTATTTTCTTTATATTTGGTTATTCGAACTTAGTTAACTCTTACATACGAATTAAATTGCTTAATTAATATATTTTCTTCTTAATTTTGTACTATATACAGTTATGTTGAATATTATTAATAGTAGCGAACAATATTTATTTATAGGAGGTAATATAAAATGAACCCTGCTCAAAAATATATGTCTCAAGTTAATTTGGATAATACAGATATTAAATTTGCTCCATTCTCATTTATTAATAAAAATCTTCGCGATGATTTCACTAACAATGTTAATAATAATCTTAATTTAGATTTATTTCCTTCTGAAATAGGACTTCCACAATTGTGCTATTATTCAAGTGAGTCCTATGATTCTGCTAATAGAAATGTTAATACAAATACTAATATGAACATAGATAGTGATAGAATACCTACTACTTTTGATGCATTAAGAGGTTTTGACATGGATTTAGATGAAACAGAAGACCTTGAAAGAGTTCATTCTGATAATAATGTTAATAAAATTTATTCCAAAATTGAGCGAAATCATTCGGGAATTTTTGCAACACTTTACTCATATAGAATTCCAAGTCCGATTGTAAGAGTAATTGTTAAGCGATTAATAAGATTGACATTGTTATATTGTGATAGAGAAAAGAACTACTAATATATAATAAAACCTCTAAAAGTTTTGAAATAAAACAATTCAAAATTTTTAGAGGTTTTTAATATGAAGGTGCTATATAGGTAGAAAATTCAAATTGTTAGCATAGCTAAAATTTTCTTGAATAAAATTGGTTTTATACTTTCAATATCTGTAGGTTCCTTTAAAATAATAGTAGTAAAGCACACGCTACCAACTAATTCAATTATCATAAATAATGTCATTTCGGCTTCTTCTTTTTTCATTCCTTCATCAGTTAAATTTTTAATAAAAATATCCAATACTTTTTTTACATCTTCATATTCCTCAGGTGTCATTACAGCTTTTCTATATAGCCCCCAGGATATGTTCTTATTTATAAGTTTTAGTAAGGATACATTACATTTTAAATAGTTAATTATATAATCTATAAAAAATAATGTTCTTTGTCTAAAATCTTCAATGCCTAAATCATTTGTTTTAGCTAATCCTTCTTTTATGATTTCATTGCTTTTCTGAAGAATTAATTTATTTAAAATATCATATTTATCATTAAAATACAAATAAAAGGTTCCTTTTGCAACTCCAGCATTTTTGGATATATCGTCTATAGATGTTTTTTCTATGCCATTTTTAATAAATAAATTATATGCTGCTAAAAATAACTCTTTTTCTTTTAATTGTTTCTTTTTTGTTGTAAAGCTTAGTTTATCATTCTTTAAAGTCATCTTTTGCCTCCCAATAATGATCTTATCTTATTATAAAGCAAATCAAATAATAAGCAAAATTATATGTCTATTTACAAATGACTGTTTTAAATTTCAATTCATATATTTGCTTAAGGACTATGGAAGAAAGTAGTGACTTAAATAGACTAACAGACTAGTAAGTTTATTTAAATATGGTTCAATTGATATAACCTTTATAAAATAGTATAATTAATAAAGAAAATCAAGTTTGGAACTATGCTTGTTATAAGAGTTCAATTAATAAAAGATGCATTTGAACTCTTATTTTAAATAAATTTTGAGCATATTTTAGATTTTCAGTTAAACTACTGGAGGATAAAAGATGATTGTTTTAAGTTGTAAAAATATATGTAAAAGTTATGGGATAAATACGATTTTAAAGGATATAACATTTTCAATTAATGAAGGCGATAAAGTTGGAATAATAGGTTCAAACGGTGAGGGAAAAACAACTTTGTTTAAGATACTTTCAAAAGAACTTACTCAAGATGATGGAGAAGTTTTTATAGATAAAAATAAGTCTTTAGGATATCTTGCTCAACATTTAGCATTAGATTCATGTAATACAATTTATGATGAAATGTTACTTGTGTTTGAAGACCTTACAAAATTAGAAAATAAAATTATAGATTTGGAAGTAAAAATGAATGAGCCTTATGATGAAAAAAATGCGGCTTATCATGAAAAAATCATAAAAGATTATGGAACAGCTCAAGACCTTTATGAAAATAGAGGCGGATATACATATAAAGGGGAAATATCTCGTGTAATTAAAGGACTTGGGTTCACAGAAAATGATTTTGATAAATTGATTTCAACCTTAAGTGGAGGCCAAAAAACTAGAGTTGCTCTTTGTAAACTACTACTTTTAAACCCAGATATATTGTTACTTGATGAACCTACTAATCATTTGGATTTAGAAGCAATTGAATGGTTAGAAGAATATTTAAAAACTTATAAAGGAACTGTAATTGTAATTTCCCATGATAGATTTTTCTTGGATTCTGTAACAACAGGTACCTTTCAGGTTATAAATGGTCATGTAAATTGTTATAATGCACCGTATACCAAATCTTTAGAACTAATGAAAAAGGATCATGATTCTAAATTGAAAGCTTATAATCTGCAACAATCAGAAATTAAAAGGCAAGAAGCAATAATAGAAAAATTTAGATCATTTAATAGAGAAAAAAGTATAAAGGCTGCTGAAAGCAGGGAGAAAGCACTTGATAAAATGGAAATTATAGATGCTCCAGATAAAGAAAAATCTGCATCGAAAATTAAATTTGAACCTTCAGTTAAAAGTGGATATGATGTACTTCATATTGAAAATTTAGCTAAGAGTTATGTTGATAAAAAATTATTTTCTAACTTATCTTTTGACTTAAAAAGAGGAGAAAAGATTGCATTAATAGGTGAAAATGGGCGTGGTAAAACTACTCTTTTCAATATAATAATGGATAAAATTAAAAGTGATTCTGGAATTAAAGTATTAGGTGTGAATGTTAATGTTGGTTATTATGATCAAGAACAATCTAATCTTAATCAAGATAAAACAGTATTAAATGAAATATGGGACGATTTCCCTGAATTAACTACAAGTGAACTTAGGGGATTTCTTGGTTCTTTCCTTTTTAGGGGTGACGATGTATTTAAAGAGATAAATAAATTAAGTGGTGGAGAAAGATGTAGAATAAATCTTTTAAAATTAATGCTATCAAAATCAAATTTACTTCTTTTAGATGAACCTACAAATCACTTAGATATCCCATCTAGAGAAGCACTTGAGGAAGCAATATTAAGTTATGAAGGTACATTAATTGTAATTTCACATGATAGATATTTTTTAAATAAAGTAATTCATAGAATATTAGAATTACAAGAAGATGGGGTTCAAGAATATCTTGGTAATTATACCTATTATACTGAAAAGAAAAAAAATCCTCAAAGATTTGAAAATTATGAAGGTTTAGCAACCGGAAAAACTAAAACTCAATTAAATGAAGAAAAGAAAAAGAAAAAAGCTTTAGATAAAGAAACTAAAGCCAAGCAAAATGAGATTAAGACTATAGAAAATAACATAAGTACAAATGAAGAAGCTCTTGAAAAACTACAAAAAGAACTTTGTAAAGAAGAAATTTACTCAAACTCAGCTGAAAGTGGAAGAGTAAATAAAGAAATTAAAGTTCTTGAAGAGATTATAGAAAAGCTCTACGAAGAATGGGAAGAAAGTTCAAACTAAGGTTAATTCTATAAACTACCGAAATGAAGGTCATGCATTTGTTCGGGTTACTGAGGATTTAGCTGTGAATTTCTAACAGCAGAAGTTGTGCCCATTTCCGCATGTTCCTAAGACGAGCTTAGGACAAGCAAAAATGGAACAACTTCTACTGAAGAAATATCTACAGCTAAATCCTCTGATGTAACGCCTCCACAAAAGCATGACCTTCATTTCTGATATATATATTTAAGATATACGTCTAACTTTAAATTGGGTATCTCTCTGTGAAATACTTGCTTAAATAGATGCTACTTTAAATTTATACTAATAACCCGAAAGGGATGGTAACCGTAACAAACGCATACCATCCATTTCGGTTTATTAGTAGTAAACTTTTATTTCTAGTAAATACTACATTATCATATACATCAAGTTAAAGCTACAAAGACATAATCCATAGTATTCAATTTTCAAGAATCATAAATTATTAACTAATTCGCCAAATATAAAGTATATAAATTAATCATATTTAGAAATATATTTTAGAAAATATTAAGAATTTTTGATGATTTTTTTAAGGTATTTAAGTTAAAATTGAATTATAGTAAAAGTTAGATAGGAGATGGCATTTTGGAAAAGGGAACTATTTTAATTGTTGATGATGAGAAGGAAATAAGGGATTTAGTTGATATATATCTTAAGAGTGATGGGTATGATACCATACAAGCTTGCGATGGATTAGAAGCAATTAATTTGCTACAAGAAAATGATGTGGATTTAATAATTTTGGATGTTATGATGCCTAATTTAAATGGAGTAGAGACTTGCTTGAAAATTAGAGAGCTGAAAGAAATGCCTATAATAATGTTATCAGCTAAAAGTGAAGATATAGATAAAATATTAGGACTTAATATGGGAGCTGATGATTATTTAACGAAACCATTTAATCCATTGGAACTCGTTGCGAGGGTAAAATCTCAACTTAGAAGATCTTATAAGTTTAGCAAGAAAATAGATTTCTTATCAGAGGATGATAAGAATGTAATTCACATAGATGATTTAGTTATAAATTTAGAAACTCATGAAGTGTTATTAGGAGATAATCTGTTAAAGCTTACGCCAACAGAGTTTGATATTTTATTATTGCTTGCACAAAGTCGCGGGAAAGTATTTTCTATAGAAAATATTTATGAGAGTGTTTGGAATCAAGAATTTATGACATCAGACAATACCGTTATGGTGCATATAAGAAAAATAAGAGAGAAAGTTGAGGAAAACCCAAGAAATCCTAGGTTTATAAAAACTGTTTGGGGGGTAGGATATAAAATTGAAAAGTAATAATTCAAAAAAACATACAAATTCAAACAATAATATATCGGGATTAAATATAGTAAAACGTATTGAACAGCTAGTGAGTATTACGAAGAAAAAAATTAAAAAGAGTATTAGATTTGAACTTATGATGGTTATTGGAATATGTTTTTTGATATCATTTATTTTTTATAATTTTACAAATAATCTTTTGAAAAGAGAATATACAGAGCCTAAAATTACATATGATTATGATTCTATTGAAAGAGACGCTAGTAATTTAGCTAAGCAAATTGAGTCGGAAAAAAATCTAAGTTTAGAAGATAAGGATAAAATTAATAAGATTTTAAAAAATGTATCAAGTGGTGATAAAAGCTATATAACAGATTTGGATGGAAAAGTATTATACAAAACCACAAATGTAGTTGAAGAAAATATAGATATTTATAGTGCCTTAAAAAGTGCTATGACAAATGCAAATTATGAAAAAGTTGGAGAGGTAAAAGAGAAAAATTATATAATGCCATTGAAAGTGGGGAGTGAGAGAATTTATTTGGTATATTCAAAAATTCCAGAGGCAACCATAACATATAATACAATTAATACATCAAATTCATCTTTAGCATTAATTCTAACATTTATAGTATTTATAGTTTCTTTTGTTATTATAACAAATAATAAAATGAAGTATTTAGATGAAATTGCACTTGGTCTTAAAATAATAGCAAGTGGAAATTTAAACTATAGAATACAAGAAAAAGGTACAGATGAAATTAAGAATATAGCTTACAATATTAATTATATGGCTAAAGAAATAGGAGAAAAAATTAATGCAGAAAGAGATGCAGAGAAAACAAAAACAGATTTAATAACAAACGTTTCTCATGATCTAAGAACCCCTCTAACATCTGTAATGGGGTATATAGGACTTGTAATTCAAAATAGGTATAAAGATGAAGATGAAATGAAGGAGTATTTAAATATAGCATTTAGTAAAGCAGAAAGGCTAAAACTGCTAATTGAAGATTTATTTGAATATACTAAGCTAAATAATAATGGAATAACATTAACAAAAACTAAAGTTAATTTATCCGAGTTTTTATCACAACTAATAGAGGAATTAACACCTCTATTTGATGAAAATAAATTGACAGTATATAGAAAATTTGAAACAGAAAAAATATCTGTTTTAATAGATGCCTTAAAAATGCTTAGAGTATTTGAGAATTTAATAACTAATGCAATAAAATATTCATATAAACCAGGAGAAATATTAATAGGAGTATATGAAAAAAATAATACTGTAATTGTAGTCTTTAGAAACAAAGGAGATCATCTTTCAAAGGAAAAAGCAGAAAAATTATTTAATAGATTTTATAGACTAGATGAATCAAGAAATACTAATACGGGGGGATCTGGGCTTGGACTTGCAATTTCAAAGAATATAGTGGAATTACATGAAGGCAAGATATGGGCTGAATCAGTAGGAGATAATATAAGCTTCTATGTACAACTAAAGTTATAATTAATTTATAATTATAGGTACTTTTTTTGGAAGTAAGTTAATATTTATAGTAGAGAAGTATTTTTTAGTCGGAGGGAATATGCAAGATAAAAACCCTAATAGTCGTTTTGGAGTGGATATAAATGAATATACCAAAAGTGTTCAATTTGATATATTGGCAACGAAAGTAGATTTTTTATATTTAAGAGCTTCAGGATCAGCCACAGGAAGATTTAGAGCTGATAAAAAATTTGTAGAATTTGCAGCTGCTAGTAGAAACTATGGAATTCCTGTTGGAGCATATCATTTTTCATTACCATCTTATGATTTGACTGATGCTGATAGACAATGTGATGATTTTATAAATACACTGCAGGAGGGATTTGGAAACAAAGATTATGGAGATTTATTTCCCGTTATAGATGTAGAAGCACCTACAGATAAATCAATATCTACAAAAACATTAATTGATTGGATTGATAGATTTAGAAAAAGATTTGAAAGAAAAACTAGAAGAAGACTTATGATTTATACAGGAGTAGATTTTATAGAACTTTATGATAATTTCTATATTCCAGGACGTGGTTATCCTTTGAAGAATATGCCATTATGGATTGCTATGTATACAAAGATTCCTATTAATCCTAAGTTTCCTCCAAATGTTGGAGGATGGACTAGGTGGAGAATATGGCAATATAGTGAAGATGCAACTGTTTCAGGAATTGGAAATCCTGTTGATTCAAATTGGGGACCAGATAATATAGATCTATTAACCCAACCTGCTGTTGTTACCGGGTTACAAGCAAGATTCGAAAATGGAAACATATATGTTTCTTGGGATAAGAATAAAGATGTGGATTTGTTAGGATATAATATTTTTGTAAATAAAGAATGGGTAGGGACAGTTGATGAAAATACTACAAATTATTTGATAACTAGAAATAAATTAAATATTCAAAAAAATATTCCTATAGAAGTGACAATTGAAGCTTTTGACTATGATGGAGAAACATCTAAAACTCGTGCTAAAGTAAATTTATAGATAAGGAATCTTAAAAAAATAACTAGTCAATATATAAGTCTATTCTGAACCATACTATACTGAAACAACGTACTTATGGTAAATACGATAAGTGGTTAGAATGTGTTAAGATGGTACAAAATATATATAATATATTGGATTGTTATTTTTTTTATATCTAAAATCTAACTCATATTTAAGATCATATATAATAAAATTTCTGCCATATAATAGTTTGAATATGATATAATAAAAATATTGATGAAAATTTAATGTTAGTGTAAATTTTTATTAATAATGTACCTAAAAGTAATGATAAAACATATGACTTTTAGATTGTTAAAACACTACTAATTCCTTGAAAGGAGAAGAGCGAGTGAAAAAAGGAACAGGAAAAAGAGCACTAGATTCCAAGAAGATTGTAAAAAAACGAAAGAATATTATGTTAGTAATAGCAGCGTTTATAGTAATAGGAGTTGCGGCATTAGCTGCATATTCATTATCAATAAAAAGTATAGTTAAAGAGTGGGATAATAAAATATATCCAGGAGTAACCGTACAAGATGTGGATCTTGGAGGTATGACTAAAGAAGAAGCAAAAAATAAGCTTACTGAAACAGTTGAAACAGCTATAAGCAATAAAAAGTTACCTATAGTTATAGGGGACAAGCAATATGAACTTATTTATTCAGATATAATGCCAAAGTATGATATAGATATAGCAGTAGACCAAGCTTATAAATTTGGAAAAGAAAATGGAATTTTTAAGAAATATATGGCCATAAAAAATTCGGATGATGAAAAAAATCAGATTTTATTAAGCCTTTCATATGATGAAGATCAATTAAAGGAATATGAAGAAAAATTACAAAAGGATGTTACAGAGTCAGCTAAGGATGCTACAATCAGTGTGGAAAATGGTAAGATAGTTGTTAAATCTGGAACAGAAGGAAGAACAATAAATTTAGATGCGTTAGACCAAAAGTTGAAAGAAAGTATAAATGAGGATATTAATTCTACAGATAAAGTAACAGTAGAGTTAGAAACAACGAAACCAAGAGTAACTAACGAAGATTTATCTAAAATAAAAGGTGTAATGGGCACTTTCTCATCTAACTACGCTACATCTCCAGCCGGTAGAAGTACTAATATAGAAATAGCAACTGCTGCAATAAATGGAACTGTGGTTATGCCAGGAGAAACATTTAGTTTTAATGATATTGTAGGACCTAGAACAATTGAAAGAGGATATCAAGAAGCTGGAACATACGTAGGAAATAAAGTAGAACCAGGAATTGGTGGTGGTATATGTCAAGTATCTACTACTATTTATAGAGCAGTAATGAAAGCTAACTTAAGATCTGTTGAAAGAACAAATCACTCTATGGTAGTAGGTTATGCACAGCCAGGACTTGATGCAACAGTTTCTTATGGGTATTTAGATTACAAGTTTAAAAATACTTATGATTTTCCAATTTATATTAAAGGAAGTACTGTAGGCAAAGTAATGATTTATAATATATATGGAGACCCTAGTGCATTAAACGGAAAAACATATGATATGGTAAATGAAGTTCTTCAAACTATACCACCTGAACCTAAGATAGTGGCAGATAGTAGTTTGCCAGAAGGTAAAGAAGTGAGTGAGGGAATAAGTATGACTGGATATAAAGCAAGATCATATCAAGTCACTTATGAAAATGGAGTGGAAGTCAAGAGGGAAGTTATAGCAACAGATAATTATGCAAGTGTTGGAATGGTGGTTAAAAAAGGAACTCAACCTGCGACAGCTGTTACGCCACCAATACCACAAACATTAACACCACCTGCAATAGTAAAACCAGCATAATAAATTAAATATTTAGAATAGAATTAAAACATATTTTCTTTAAAATTGAGATGAATCTATTAAAGAGAATATGTTTTTTTATTGTAAAAAATCAGGAAACACGAAATTAGTAAATAAGTTTGATTTAAAAGTTAAAGTGATATAAGTTTTTTAATTATATCTATATGTTTAGGGATGAATATTTTGACTTGTTATGAACCGTATAGTATAATTTTAAAATAAAAGTGGACTAATTTTTTGACAAAAATAGGAGAAGGTGAAATTTTGAATTTAAATATAGTATTATATGAACCAGAAATACCTCAAAACACAGGAAATATTGCAAGAACTTGTGTTCTTACAGACAGTAAATTGCATTTAATAAAACCATTAGGATTTGAAATAAACGACAAACAAGTTAGAAGAGCAGGTTTGGATTATTGGAAAGACTTAGAATTAGAAATACATGAAAGCTATGAAGATTTTATAAATAAATACGGAGATAAAAGAATATT
Source organism: Bacillota bacterium (assembly GCA_021837545.1). The sequence goes on from JAKBFR010000010.1 coordinate 32,638, forward strand.
TTTAGCGACTACTCATGGAGGAACCCATTTTGATGAAATTGCCTTTGAAGAAGGAGATTTTATAATGTTTGGAAGAGAATCTAGCGGAGTTCCTGAAGAAGTGCATAATAGACATGCTGGCCTTAGAGTTCCTATGATAAAATCGAGTACCAGAAGTTTAAATTTGTCAAATACAGCAGCCATAGTTGCTTATGAAGCTTTAAGACAAATAGGATTTCCTAATATGAAATAAACGAAGAGGAATGAAGCTATATGGAAAAGATAAAAATCATAACCGATAGTACTGCTGATTTATCAAAAGAAATATATGAGAAGTATGATATAGAAGTTTTACCATTATTAATAAACTTTGGTGAAGAAAGTTATTTAGATGGAGTTGAAATAAACACTCAGAAAGTATTTGAAAAAATAGAAAAGGAGAATATACTTCCAACTACAGCTCAAGTTATTCCAAATAGATTTATTGAATCATACAAGAAATATCTAAGTGAAGGATATAAAATTATATCAATTCATATGTCTTCTGCAATGAGTGGAACATATCAATCAGCATGCATAGCAAAGGAAACATTAGAAACTCAAGATATAATTGTTATTGATTCTCATAATGTTACAGCAGCGCTCGGAATACTAGTTTTAAAAGCTGCTAAGCTTAGAGATAAAGGATATGATATTGCAAAAATGCAAGAAGAGCTAAATACTATTAAAGAAAAAATAAGGGTTTCAATTTATTTTGATTCTTTAGAGTATCTTGTTAGAGGCGGAAGAATTTCTAAAACAGCTGGTATAGTTGGTGGTATGCTTGGAATAAAGCTAATATTGGAAATAAAAGATGGTCTTATGTCTGTAAAAGATAAAATTAGAGGCAATAAAAAATCAATTAAGAAAATTATAAGTGATTTAGAAAATGCAAATTTAGATGATGAAGTACCAGTTATATTAATTGATGTAAATAATATTGAAATTAAAGAAGCACTTAGAGTATATATGAAAAACAATAAAGTTAATTTTGTAGAATGTCCTGTTGGATCAACTGTATGTATACATTCAGGTCCGGGATGTTGTGGATTAGTATTTTTAAATAAATAATATTAAGAGATAATAAAAATTAAAGACATGTTTTAATTTTTTTGAGTTATATGATTTTAAGTAAGGCATATAGAAAATAACAAGGTAATGATGTAGTTGTGTTAGGTAAGGATGATGCTTGGTTAATATTAAGTTATTAATTAAACATGATGATTTAGTATGACGCAAAATAGATTATTATACTAACCTGATATTTTTTATATGCCTATATTAATTTGAATTAGCGTGAACATAGTATGTAGGGTATGTTTTTTATGATTAAAATTAGTATAGTTAACTTGCATTGTGACAGTAAGACAGGGTATACTATATGAAAGATTGTTAATTATAAAATGATTATCTCAATGAATACGTTTAACTAGAATCATTATAAATAGTCATAAGGGGGATATTTATGAATTTGGATTATAGAATGAAGATGACACAAGAACAAAAATTGATATTAACTCAAAATATGCAACAATCTATAAAGCTTTTGCAAATGTCTCTTCATGATTTAAGAGAATACATTGACAATGAGTATTCGGAAAATCCAGTCTTAGAATTGAATGAGGAAGTAATTTCATATGATGATCCACAAATAAATGAAGAAATGAATATAGAAGATAAATATGATCATAAAAAAATAGTTGATGAATTATATTCTGATAATTATAAAGATAGATCAGAAAAAAGTTATTCTGGTGAAGACGTTTCACCACTAAATTTCATTGAAAAAAAGGTATCATTAAAGGATTATTTACAAGAACAATTAGTTGAAGTAAATATAGATCAATATATGCTAACTATATGTAAATATATTGTTGAGTCATTAGATAATAGAGGCTATTTAGAAATATCAATAGAAGAACTTGCTGAAGAATTAAATATATCTAAAGATGTAGTGGGAAAAGCTTTGAAAGTAGTTCAATCATTGGAACCTTATGGTATAGGAGCTAGAAATATCAAAGAATGCCTACTTATTCAGAGTTTAAAGTTGAATATTTTAGATAACATAATAGAGAAAATAATTTTAAATCATTTAGAAAATGTTGCAGAAAACAAATATGAATTAGTGGGGAAAGATCTTAACATATCACCAAGAGAAGCACAGAGATATGGAGATTTAATTAAAAAACTAGAGCCTAAGCCATCAAGAGGATTTTATACAGGTGAAGAAGTTAATTACATAATTCCAGATGCTGAAATAAAAAATATAGATGGTGAATTTTTCATATTAATGAATGAAAGTGTTTTACCTAGACTTATGATAAGCAAAACTTATAAAGATGTTTTGGAAAATAATGAAGATTCAAAAACAAATGATTATGTTAAAGATAAAATTAATCAAGCATTATTTTTAATTAAATCAATAGAGCAAAGAAAAAATACACTACATAAAGTTTTGGAATGTGTGATTAGTAAACAAGAGGAGTTCTTTAAATTTGGCAAACAATATATAAAACCTTTGATATTAAAAGAAGTTTCTGAAGTAATTGGAGTTCATGACTCTACCGTAAGTAGAGCAATTAAAGACAAGTATGTATTAACAAGTTATGGAACTATAAAAATAAAAGATTTATTTGCAAGTGGAATATCTTCAAATAATGATGATGATACGTCAACTATAAAAATAAAAAATGAAATAAAGAAAATAATTAACGAAGAAAATAAAGGGAAACCTCTTTCAGATCAAATATTAAGTTCTATGCTAGCAGATAAAGATATGAATATTTCCCGTAGAACAGTTGCAAAATATAGAGAAGAGCTAGGGATTAAAGCTTCTTCAATGAGAAAAAGGCTTTAGTTATCAATGTGTAATTAATGATAAAAACCTATGACTTTAAAAAAAGTTCTGCAGTGAAATATTATAAAAACACGCAGGCAAGCTTCCTAATAATTGAATTTATTGGAGTTTTTATGTGTTTTTTGAAATATTATAAAAAAAATTTGCCTAAAGCCTTTAAAATTTTATAAATGTGTTTTATAATAATAGTTGTGGGACATAATAAAATAATATGGGACACTTAGTGACCAAAGGAGTGTTGGAGTTGCAGGAAATATTAGAATTACAAAAGAAGATAGTTCCTGAGCTCGTAAATACATTAGAGAAAAGGTATAACGTACTCAGGACAATCTGTCATAATGAACCTATAGGAAGGCGAGTCCTTGCAGATATTCTAAATGTTGGTGAAAGAACAGCAAGAACAGAAATAGGTTTTTTGAAGGAACAAGGATTAATTGAGATAAATGCTTCTGGAATGACAGTTACAAGTGAAGGAATAGAACTTGTATATAAACTAAATGATTTTATTCATGAAATAAAAGGTCTTTCAGAAGTTGAAACGAAAATAGAATCTTTTCTTAATTTAAAAAAAGTAATCATAGTCCCAGGAGATATTGAAGAAAATCCTTTAGTGTTAAAGGATTTAGGGAAAGCTTGTGCAAATTATGTAAAAGATGTTTTAGAAGATAATTCTATTATAGCTTTAACAGGTGGAAGCACATTAAAAGAAGTTGTAGAAGCATTTCCTAAAATAACAAACTTATCAAAAATCCAAGTAGTACCTGCAAGAGGTGGAATGGGCAAGAAGGTTGAAACTCAAGCAAATACTTTAGCTGCTACCTTAGCTAAAAAGCTAAATGGTACGTACAAAATGCTTCATATTTCGGAAAACTTAAGTTTAGATATAATAGATACATTACTTAAGGAAGAAGCTGTTAAGGCAGTAATAGATACTATACATAAAGCAGATATATTAATATATGGTATAGGTAATGCTGTTCAGATGGCAAGAAAAAGAGGAGTTCCACAGCTAGAAATAGATAATCTAATCAATAAAGGAGCTGTTGGAGAAGCATTTGGATGTTATTTTAACAAAGACTCAAAAATAATCTCAGAAACTACCGCCGTTGGAATTAAAATTAATGAAGCAAGAAAAATAAAAACACATATTGCAGTGGCTGGTGGGCAGAATAAAGTTGAGTCCATAATATCAACTGAATTTAACGACGTAAATGGAGTATTAGTCACAGATGAGGCAACAGCCTATGGAATACTAAAGAGACTAGATAATGAAATTCAGTTATTAAAGTAGTTTGTAAAATTTATTTTTATAAAAAAAGAAAACATAATTAGGAGGTAATTGTAATGGTAAACGTAGCAATTAATGGTTTTGGAAGAATAGGTAGATTGGCTTTAAGATTAATGATTAAAAACCCTGAATTTAATGTGGTTGCAATCAATGACTTAACAGATGCTAAAATGTTAGCTCACTTATTCAAATATGATTCAGCTCAAGGTAGATTCGATGGAAAAATCGAAGTTAAAGAAGGAGCTTTCGTAGTTGATGGAAAAGAAATCAAAGTAACTGCTGATTCTAACCCAGCAAACTTACCATGGGGAGAATTAAACGTAGATATCGTTTTAGAATGTACTGGATTCTTTGCAACAAAAGAAAAGGCTTCAGCTCATATTAAAGCAGGTGCTAAAAAAGTTGTTATTTCAGCTCCAGCAGGAAATGATTTACCAACAGTAGTATTTAATGTAAACCATGATATATTAAAAGCAGAAGATACAGTTATTTCAGGTGCTTCATGTACTACTAACTGTTTAGCTCCATTTGCTAAAGTATTAAGCGATCAATTTGGATTACAAAAAGGATTCATGACTACAATCCATTCTTATACTAATGATCAAAATACTTTAGATGCTCCACACAGAAATGGTGATTTAAGAAGAGCTAGAGCTGCTGCAGCTTCAATCATCCCTAACTCAACTGGTGCTGCTAAAGCTATCGGTTTAGTTATTCCAGCATTAGTTGGAAAATTAGATGGAGGAGCTCAAAGAGTTCCAACAATAACTGGTTCATTAACTGAATTAGTTTGTACTTTAGATAAGAAAGTAACTGCAGC
>JAKBFR010000104.1 GCA_021837545.1 Bacillota bacterium
GTCAGATTATGTTATTATTTTAACATAGATTTAATTCTCTAGCAAAGCTTTTACCATATTATATATGAAATTATTCTATTTAGTTTAAACAGTATTTATTTTTTAATTTTTCATAAACAATTTTAATTTTATAGTTAACTTTTATTCTATTTTATATTCAAAAGTAGCTAATTCTGCTTTTACACCTAATTAACTACTCGATTATTCATAAACTGTATAATTATTGTTTAATGCACCTTAATAACAAAATACAATTCCACCGTCATCTGCGTATATTGTACTTAATCCACCAGCTTCAAATATTATTACATTCTTAAAATTATATCTATTCTCAATTTCATATTTAAGCTTTTCTGCTTTTTCTCTACAATTCACATGAGTTATTCCAAGAACTTTATTTTTAGTGTCTGTGCCCTCTTCCCCAATTATGTCAAGTAACCTATTTAAAGCCTTTTTTCTGCCTCTTACTTGCTCTCTTAAAATTAATTCACCATCTCTGTTATCACACATTATTGGTACAACTTGTAATAAGTTTCCTATAAATGCTTTCGTACTACTTATTCGACCATTTTTAGCTAGGTTGTCCAGTCTTTCTGCAAGTAGAAGCGTTTTCATTTCATTTATATATGTATTAATTTCTTCAATTATTTGATTTGTATGTATTTTTTCTTCTATAAGTTGCTTTAGTCTTAAAACTACTAAACTAGCACCTGCTGTTGCTGTCTTACAATCAAAAACATGAACAAAGCTTTCTGGACGCTCTTCTTTTAACATTTCTCTAGCTAACATAGCACTATTATTCGACCCACTCAATTTTTCAGAAATTGTAACAACAAAGTTATTTTTGCACTTTTTAAAAGACTCCAAAAATGCATGTGGCGAAGGACATGCTGTAGATATTTTATTCTTACTATTTTTCATCTTTGTAATTAATTCACTTTGATCTAAATCTAAATCTACAATTTCTTCATTATCAATTATAATTTTAAATGGTATTCTCTCCATTATTTTTTCATTATCAAAAACTTCATTGTTAAAATCAACGCAACTGTCCACTATTATTTTCGTATCCATTTTTTCCTCCGTTTTTTATTCATCTTTACGTTTAATGCTTATCTTTCAATTTTTAACTATTGGATTTTATATTAGTCACTAAATTATATATTATTTTTTTTATTATTAATAGCTATTTTTCTTATATTAACAAGTCTTAAAAACAACTATAAAAATAAAAGCCCATTTTGCATCTTAATTGAAATGATTTATTGCAAAATGAGCTTTCATTATTCTATACATAATATTCTCTTTTTATTTACACATACTTATTTTTATTATTTACTAATACATCCCTAACATTAATCTCTTCTTTATCAACATACTTATTGTTATCTATTCACAATAACAAATATTAAATAACGTTTTCCTATTAAACATTATTTCTTTTTCTTTGAATATAAATCAAATACTACTGCAAATAATAATACGAAACCTTTAATTGCTTGTTGCCAGTTATTATCAACTCCCATTAAAGACATACCATTGTTAAGAACTCCTAATACTAGTCCACCAACAACTGCCCCCATAATTCTTCCAGTACCACCTGCTGTAGATGCACCACCTATGTAACAAGCTGCTAAAGCATCTAATTCAAAGTTAACACCGGCTTTAGGTTGTGCTGAGTTAACACGAGCTGCATAAGCAAGTCCTGCAACTGCTGCTAATAATCCCATATTTACAAATACTAAGAATGTTGTTTTATCAACCTTTACACCTGATAGGGCTGCTGCCTTTTTATTACCACCAACCGCATATACTTGTCTACCGAATACTGTTTTAGTTGTAACAAATGAATAAATTGCTATTATTATCCCTGCAATTACTAATATATTAGGTATTCCTTTGTAAGATCCTAATACAAAAGTTGCAGCAATAATTACTATAACTATAGCAACATTTTTGGCCATAAACGATGTCTTATTTTCAACAGTAAAATTGTATTTTTGAAGTTTATTTCTACCTTGTATATTTTTCAATACCATAACTACTGCTAATATAATACCAATAATTATTGATGATCCAACTAAATAACCCGAACCCATTTGCACATAAAATAGTGGTGGCACAAATCCTGATCCTAAATTAGCAAATGATGTTGGAAATGGTGCAATTGTCTTACCATTTAATATTATCATTGTAAATCCTCTAAAGATTAATTGACCAGCTAAAGTTACTACAAAGCCAGGAATTAATTTATAGGCAATCCAATATCCTTGAATAGCTCCAACAGCTACACCTATTAAAAGTGATATAATAATAGATATTGCAGGGTTCATCCCTCGGTTAACCATAACAACCCCTGCTACTGCTCCAATAAATGCACAAACAGAACCAACTGCAAGATCAACAGTACCTACGATAACTACCAGTAACATACCTACTGCAAGAATAAGTACATATCCATTTTGTTGAATTAAATTTGTTATATTAAGTGGTTTTAACATAATTCCTTTAGTCAAAATTTGAAATATAACTACTACTGCTAACAATGCAATAAACATACCGTTTTCCGTCATAAATTTACTTAATGAACTCTTTTCAACTTTTTTGTTTTCTTGTTGGTCATTATTATTTTTTACAATTTTTGCTTCACTCATTTTACTGCCTCCTCGTTTTTTGCTGCAACTATTTTACTCATAATAATTTCTTGAGTAGCATCTTTTCCATCTAGTTCCCCTATCATTTTCCCTTCATTCATAACATAAATTCTATCGCTTATTCCAAGAACTTCTGGTAATTCAGAAGAAATTACAATAACAGCTTTTCCTTGAGCTACTAAATCATTTATAATTGTGTATATTTCATATTTTGCTCCAACATCAATTCCTCTAGTAGGTTCATCAAGTATTAATATTTCTGGTTCTGCATAAATCCATCTTGAAAGTATTACTTTTTGTTGATTACCACCACTTAAGTTTCCTGTAATTTGTAATATACTTGGAGTTTTTATTTTCATAGATTTTCTAAATTCTTCTGATGCTAGAATTTCAACTTGTTCATTTATAACACCTTTATTAGAAATTTTATTTAATGAAGCAATTGTAATATTATGACGTATATCATCAATTAAATTTAAACCTGCTTCTTTTCTATCTTCAGTTACATACGCAATACCTGCATCAATTGCATCCTTAACTGTTTTTATATGAATTTCTTTACCATCTTTTATAAGAGTTCCTGAAATTTTGTCTCCGTATGTTCTTCCGAAAATACTCATTGCAAGTTCAGTTCTTCCTGCACCCATAAGTCCTGCAATTCCAAGTACTTCACCTTTTCTTACATTTATGTTTACATTGTCAACCATTTTTCTATCTGGATAGTCTGGATGATAAACATTCCAATTTTTCACTTCAAATAGTATGTCTCCTATTTTAGGATTTCTCTTTGGATAACGATCTGTAAGTTCACGACCTACCATCCCTTTAACAATTCTGTCTTCTGAGACTTTCCCACCGGATGCATCTAAAGTTTCAATAGTAGCTCCATCACGTAATATAGTTATAGAATCACAAACTTTTGAAACTTCATTTAATTTATGTGAAATTAAAATAGATGTAATCCCTTGTTCTTTCAACTCTAACATTAAATCTAATAGATGCTCACTATCATCATCATTTAATGATGCTGTTGGTTCATCTAGAATTAATAATTTTACATTCTTTGATAATGCTTTAGCAATTTCAATTAATTGTTGCTTACCAACACTAAGTTTATTAACAATAGTATCTGGATCTTCATTTAGCCCAACTTTTTCAAGTAATTCTTTAGTTCTAATTCTTACCTCATGCCAGTTAATAACTCCATATTTTGCAACTTCATTTCCAATAAAAATATTTTCTGCTATGCTAAGGTAAGGACTTAAAGCTAATTCTTGATGTATAATAACTATCCCATCTGCTTCACTATCTTTTACACTTTTATATTTACAAGCTTTCCCATTATATAAAATAGCTCCTTCATATGTTCCATAAGGATATATTCCACTTAGAACTTTCATTAATGTAGATTTACCTGCTCCATTTTCTCCACAAAGAGAATGAATTTCTCCGGACTGTACTTGTAGATTAACATTATCTAAGGCTTTTACTCCTGGGAATATCTTTGTTATATTTATCATTTCAAGAATAATGTCATTATTCTTCACCATATGTTACGTCCCTCCTTATTTCAATTATAGTGGCAATAAATTGCCACTATAATTGTTATAATATAATCCTATTTAGAAAGATCTGCCTCTTTTATATATCCTGAATCAACTAAAACTGCCTTATAATTAGTTTTGTCTACTGAAACTGGAGTACATAGATAAGATGGTACAACTTTCACTCCATTGTTGTAAGTTTTCTCATCATTAACTTCAGCTTTTTGGCCTTTAAGAACTGCATCAATTGTTTTAACAGCTTGAGCTGATAGCATTCTTGTATCTTTAAAGATTGTTGATGTTTGTTCTCCTGCAATTATAGATTTAATAGAAGCTGTTTCTGCATCTTGGCCTGTAATTACTGGCCATGGAAGATCAGCTGAACCATATCCAACACTTCTTAATGCTTCTACAATACCACGGCTTATACCATCATAAGGAGATAATACAGCATCAACTTTTTTACCACCTGAGTAGTTAGCAGTTAATATATTTTCCATTCTTGATTGTGCTAAAGCACCATCCCATCTTAATGTACATATTTCATCAAATTTAGTTTGACCTGAAACTACAGTTAATTTCTTAGAATCTATATATGGTTGAAGTACTTCCATTGCACCTTCGAAAAACATATGAGCATTATTGTCATCTGGAGAACCAGCAAATAATTCTATGTTATATGATTTTTGTGCATTTTTTAAATCTAATTTCTTCTCGATATATTGACCCATTTGATTTCCTACGAGTTTATTATCAAAAGAAATATAATAGTCTACATTTGCAGTATTTTTTATTAAACGGTCATAAGCAATAACTGGAATTCCTGCATCTTTAGCTTTTTGACAAACATCAGTTAAAGATTCACCATCGATATTTGCAATTACTAAACCACTAACACCTTTTGTAATTAGGTTTTCAGCTTGTGATACTTGAGTTTCTACAACGTCTTCTGCATATTGAAGATCTGTATTATAACCAAGGTCTTTTAAGCTCTTTACCATATTATTTCCATCATTTATCCAACGTTCAGAAGATTTAGTTGGCATAAGAATACCAATCGTTTTTCCATCAGCTTTTGTTTCTTTTGAGTCTGAACTAGAACTACTCTTCTCGTCTGTTGCACCCCCTGGAGCAGTAGTTGAAACCCCACAACCTACTAATGATCCTAGAAGTGTCATTGATACTAACATTGCCATTAATTTCTTTTTCATAATTATTTCTCCCTTCAATCTCCATATATATTTTTTTAATTTATATTTTCTTCTAATCTATTTAATCGTTATCACTTGTGATAAATTAAAATATACTAAAAGGTAATATACTAACTTAATAAATACAGTTATAACTTTGCATTATGTAGCTCTTATTTTGAATCAGATTTTTTCTTTATTTATCATAATTTTATTCCTATTTATAAAAATTATATGAAAGTTCAAAAATAACTAATACAGCCATAATATTGGCATATTTACTGCTAACATTAAACTTATACTCTGTATTCCTTTTCTTATATATCATCGGAATAGCTACACCCAAAACTATGAATATTCCAAATACCACTAGCATCCCAAAGGAAATCGTAAGAAAGCCTATATCTATCATAATGAAATATAGTAATAAGCAAGGAGCTATTAAATAGTATAATAATTTGTTACATAAAGTAATGTACTTTTCATTCATTAAACTTCTCTCCAATCTTAATAGATATTATTATTTTTTATTCAATTGATACTCTTGTCATAATTTGAATATGAAAAATGTAATATATACTCTTTATATATGCATCTTGTAAGTACATCAATATCTTTTTGCTTTATTACTGGATTAAAAACTTCAATTTATCCTTTCTTTACATATCCAGCCTGCTTGTACCAACTAAGTTCTTGTTTCATCATTTTCAGTGACTTCCATCTAATAAAACATGCTATAAATTCTTAATATATTATAACTTTACAAAATAGAACTTGTTAACAAGTTGTACGTACTTGATGTTTTTATTATATATCGTTTTCATTATTATATCAATAGTTTTTAATTTTTTTATTTTATAAACAACTATACTTTACTAGTATTTTTTTATTTTAATATCAAATGTACAATATCATTGTATTATACACATCATGTACATACATCCAAAACTTATTTGTATTTATGAAATTGCATAATAAACTAACTACTTTTTTAAAATTACCATTAGTTAATGATTATAAAAGGGCTTCGTTTATGATTAAAACTTAATCATTTTGCGATGGCCCCTTCATAAATGTATTATACTAAATATTTATTTGAGATTATCTACTGCCGCTCTTTCAATAGCAAGTCCCTTAGTGTAACGTTTGATAAATTTGTTAAAACCTTCAACATCCTTAGTATTAGGATCTATCTTTGTACCCATTTTCCCTAAAAATACTTTATTTGTAAGATAATCCTGTAATGTTTCATTCGACCCTTTGTTTAGCATATAAGACGCAAGTAATGCAATACCCCATGCTCCTCCTTCTCCAGCAGTTTCCATAACAGAAACCGGAGCATTCATAGCAGCGGCCATGATTTTTTGTCCTACATCTTTAGTCTTAAATAAGCCACCATGACCTAAGATTTCATCTAATTGAACCCCTTCTTTTTTAAGAAGAATATCTAAACCAGTTTTTAGTGCACCTAATGATGTGAATAAATTAACACGCATAAAATTAGCTAGATTGAATTTGCTTTCTGGTGAGCGCACAAACAACGGACGTCCTTCTTCAAAATTAGTTATATGTTCACCTGAGAAATAATTATAAGCTAATAAGCCTCCACAGTCTGCATCACCTTCAAGTGCCTTATTATATAGAGTTGCAAATAACTTATTCATGTCAACTTCTACACCCATTGCTTCTGCAAATTCTTTAAACAATCCAACCCATGCATTTAGATCTGAAGTACAATTATTACAATGAACCATAGCTACTAGATTACCAGTAGGTGTTGTAACTAGATCAATTTCTTCATATACTTTTGACAATTCCTTTTCAAGTACAATCATTGCAAAAACAGATGTTCCAGCAGAAACATTACCAGTACGCTTTGCAACGCTGTTAGTTGCGACCATGCCTGTTCCTGCATCACCTTCTGGAGGGCAAAGTGGAATACCTGGTTTCAACTGTCCAGCAACGTCTAAAAGCTTTGCTCCTTCTTCCGTAAGAACACCAGCATTTTCACCGGCTAATAAGACCTTTGGAAAAATATTTTCAAGTTTCCATGGAAAATTTTTAGAAGCAATCAATTCATCAAACTGCTGAATTATATGTGCATTATAGTTTTTCGTATTTATATCAATAGGGAACATTCCTGATGCTTCACCAATTCCTATAACTTTTTGTCCTGTTAGCTTCCAATGTAGGTATCCTTCTAAGGTTGTTTGGAAACTGATATCAACTACATGTTCTTCCTGATTTAAGATAGCCTGATAAAGATGAGAAATGCTCCATCTTTGAGGAATATGGTAGTTAAACAGTTTTGTTAATTCTTCTGAAGCCTTTTCGGTAACAGTGTTACGCCATGTACGGAATGGTACTAAAAGCTCTCCATCTTTGTTGAAAGCCATATAGCCATGCATCATGGCACTAAATCCGATTGCTCCTATATTTTGAAGAGTTACTCCATATTTTTGTTTAACATCCTCAGCCATATTCTTATAACTGTCTTGTACACCAGTCCAAATGTCGTCTAAGCTGTAAGTCCATATATTGTTAACATATCTATTCTCCCAATCATGGCTACCAGAAGCGATAGGTGCATTATCTTCACCAATCAAAACTGCTTTAATTCGAGTTGAACCAAGTTCAATACCAAGTACTGTTTTACCATTGATGATGGCATTTTTTATATCATTACTTTCTATACTCATAAAAAAACCTCCATTATATATCTATTGATTTCATTTAAACCATTTAGGAAAATGTACCCTATAAAGTACATTTTCTTTTATTTTTGTTAAAACTACATAATTATTATTTTACACACATCTATACATATGTTTCTCTTATATTTAACTACTTGTTATATTTATTAGGTATATATTGTTATAACTATTTGTTAACTACCTTCATAGCCTTATCAACAACATTTTCCACAGTGAATCCAAATTGTTTAAATAAAGTTTCTGCATTTCCTGATGCTCCGAAAGTATCTAATGAAATAACATCTCCATCAAGACCTACATATTTATGCCATCCAAATGATGTTAATGCTTCAACAGCAACTCTAGCTCTTACTTTATTTGGCATAACTGATTCTTTATAAGCTTCATCTTGTGCTTCGAATAACTCGAATGA
>JAKBFR010000105.1 GCA_021837545.1 Bacillota bacterium
ATCTTTAGTGTTTCCATCAACATAGAATTGACCATCTTTATAAGCTACTGCTTCATATATAGTTCCTTCTTGTGAATCTATTTTTTGGTAATCTGCTGCACTAGCACCTGTTGCTGGTATTATTGAAGCAACTGCTGCTGCTGCAACTAAAAGTGATGTTATTTTATTCATTCTTTTTATCATTTGTATATTCCTCCTAAAGTTTTATCTTTTGTATTTATCTTTTGTTTTATCTTCTGTATTTATCTTTTGTACTTATCTTTTGTTTTATTTTTCTGTCGGTCTACAAATATTATTATAACAACTCATTTCGACCTTGTCCACTATATTTGTATATTTTTTGTAGTTTTTATACACATTTATTTAATAAAATTATTGTTATCCTGTGAAATTTATTCTTTTAGTGTTAAATAGTATTTAAATTTGTAAAATATAGTATATTTTAAATTAACACGTTATTAATATAATTCATTATAGAAGTTTTCACCTCTACCGTCTTATCAATAGCTAATTTCACATTTACATATAGATTAAAATATAATGAATGTATATTACACAGCTAATCCAGAGAAAAGGATCATCTTAAACAAAATGAAACAACATTTGAGTGTTTAAATATATATGTACAGAAATCTCCAAAAAGGGTACTCTGTTGTGACCGTTATTACACAACAGAGTACCCTTTATTTCTTTTTGTTTATTTGGCTTGCACCTGAAAGACCATATTTTCTCTGCTTCATATTCAAAACACAAAATAGCGATTGTTACTTCTTACTTTTTTACTTATGCGCTTGTCCTTGCGAATTTCTAAAGTCCACCTCTTCCATATAAATTATCATCATTAACCAATGCTTTTATCCTATTATAATGTTCCTCTATTTCACCTGGAACATTAACATGAGCAATAAAATTCTTCCCACAAGGTCCATATCCATTAACATCATCTTTTAATCTTGGAATTTCTCCCATAATAAGTTCTAAATATCTTTGTTCATTCCAAATACCATCAATATCTTTATTAGTTAGTTTTAAATGACTATCAATTACAGGAATAAATGGAGAGTAATTTAGAAGCTTTACGTTCTTATTATCAATGTATTTTAGAAATGATGCATATGTTCTAAGTTGCATAGTAGGATCTTGAATTAAAAGGAGAGAATTATATGAAATATCTAATTGATCTAATAAGGTTATTGCTTTTAAAGCATTATCTCCACAATTAGTAGATTGATTTTCCATAATAATCTTATGATCTGGAATATTATAAATTTTAGTCATAATATCGAAAAATATATCCGCTTCTGCTCTATTTTCCACTTGAATGCAATTGAATTTTTTATCTTTTCTTATTTGCTCCCTTAGTATTGCAGTTGAATGTCCTATCCCACCGTTAATGAGAATTTTATCACACAGGTTATTTTTATATGCGATTACAGCACATTTAATAGTATAAGGAATAGAATTCCCCAATAAAACCAATACATCTACTTTTATAATTCCAGCTGCTTTTTCGAGTTCCGTGCAATCTAATTTATCAATATCTCTTGCAGCAAGAAATTTAGCTATTTCATTAACAGAGTATTGAATTTGTTCATTGTTCATCATTGATACCCCTATTCAGGTGACCGTCACCCTACTGATAATTATTTCCTTGGATAATGTCAACTGCTTTTCCCTTAAATACAATTGCAAGTTTTATGATATCTTTTATTCCCTTTTGTAATAGCTCAATTTCATATCTATTTTCGTCAATTTGTTTTAATGCTTTTAAAGTTCCTTCTTCTATTGTTTCTTTTGATAAATTATTTATCTTTTTAAATTCAATAATAATTCCAATCTTCGAATTATCCTTTGGAATTATCATTACATCATATCTTCCATACCCACTTTCTTTATTTGACTTTACTTCATGAGTTTTTGAAAGTGATATAAGCATTCCAAGGACAAAAGCGTGATATACTTTTTCTGGTTCTTTACCTGACACATCAAAATAACTAATATTATTTATAACAAACTCTTGAAAAATATATCTAAAGTTTTCTATATCTCCACTTATTAAAGTACTGAGCATTTCTTCATATTTTTGATTAGTTAAGGTTTCTTTAAACCATTTTTTAATTAAATTTTCATAAAATATATAAACTTCTTTATTGGGAATTTTAAGCTGACAGTGTAATACTCCTTCAATATTTTCTGTTTTCATAGATTTTAAATATCCACTCATTAGTAAAAAGCTCCAAATATTTTCATTTGAATCTTCAACTTCTGACATTACTATATTATCATCAATTACTTTATTTATTAATTTTCCTTCTATAAGTTCTTCAAGTTCAAGCTTCATATTATTGTCGCCTTTAAGCAGTAATCTTTTAATTAAATCATTACTACTACTATTAATCCAATAAGGCATAAACCCTGCTTCTTTATTATCAATATAATTTAAAACTGACCATGGATTATATATTACCTGTCCGCCAAAAACATATCCATTGTACCAAGTTTTTATATCTTCACTTTTCTCTTTCAAATTATAATATTCTAAAAGTTCTTTTAATTCTTCTTCTGTAAATCCAAATTTATTATTAAATTTAAAACCTAATATAGTATTTACTTGTAAGTTATTAAGACCTGAGAAAATACTTTCTTTTGCAACCCTAAGTATCCCCGTTATTAATGATTTTTCAACATATGGATTATCTTTAAGAGCTGCTGTCAATAAATTTCTTATTAACATAATCATATCGTTATAGTAACCGCGCACATATCCTTCTTGAATTGGTACATCATATTCGTCTATAAATAAAATTACTTTTTTTTCATAATGCTTATTCATATATCCCATAAGATTGCTTATTCCCTCTGATAAAAGCCCTATGGATGGATTTCTTGAAATTATATCTTTAAACTCATTTTTATCAAATTTTGATAACTTATCGCTATCTAATAAATATTCATGTTCTTTATATAAATTAGATAGTAACATCTTAATTCCATCTTCAAAATTATCATATGACAGATGCTTTTGATTTTTGAAGGTAAGAAAAATGACTGGATATTCTCCTTGAAGTTTCATTATTTCTTTTTCATTTTCTATTTTTAATCCATTAAATAATTCTTTAGTTTCTTCTTTAGTTTTTATATCAAAAAAGTATTTAAGCATGCTTAAATTTAGAGTTTTACCAAATCGCCTTGGTCTAGGAGTTAAAATTATATCCGCACCATTCTCTATGAATTCTTTTATTAACATACTTTTATCTACAAAGTAATTATTATTTTCTATTAACTTTCTAAAGTCAGATGTCCCAATTTGTATAGTTTTTTTCATTTAATACACCTTCTCTCAGTTTAGAAATTGGCTTTCATAATCTTAATTATAATTTATATTAAAGCTACTTCCAAGTAATTATATTATTATAATTAAGTACTTCAAAATAACTTCACATTCTTCATTTAAAAATTCAATACTTTATTTAATTAAATATCCAAAATCACTCTTCCTAACAAAATTCAACATAAATACTCTTATAATTATTATAACACTTAGGCGACAGTCACCACATAATGACTAATTATATACTGATATTATATCCAATAAACTATTTACTTAAAACAAAAAACAGATAAGAGTTTATTATATTATCTTATCTGTTTATTATTACGCTATACTTTATACCCACAATTCATGTCTTTAGTACAATTCAAGTGACTCACACCAAATCATAGATTTGGTTCCCTACTTAGTCCAAACTCCATTTGCGCCTAGTTTGTAGCCACTGACTGTTGTGTTTGAAAACATTTCTCCTGATGTATTTAGGTAATACCAATTCCCACCGTCATTTAACCAACCTGTTTTCATTACTCCTGAACTATCCACGAAATACCACTTGTTATTAACTAATTGCCAGCCTGTAGCCATAGTTCCATCTGTACCTAGGTAATACCATATTCCATTAAATTGTAACCAGCCCTTAAACTTTGTACCATCTTTATTATTATAATTCCAGCTACCATTTGAAGTTATTACCCATCCTGATGTTGTTGGTGCTGGGTTTGTATTGGAGTTGTATCAATATCCCCATCGGTATCTGGAGTTGTATCAGTACCGTCATCTATTATTGCATTCTTACTTATTATTGAATAAATTTCATCATCTGAATTCCAAATAACTAAATTATCTTTATCATAAACTGATAAATCATTATATTCTTCATCTAATTGATACATTTCTTCAAAATCTTGATCATTATCAAATTTATAAATAGCATCATCTGACAACGCCCATAAGTTACCCTCAACATCGACATCAACTGAATTTTCTCCATCTTGAAGAGTTATGTCATCACTCTCATTTACGTCAATATAATAAATTGAGCTCTTATTTTTCAAGCTAATTGATTGGGCTGTAATTGAATCACCATCAATTATATAATCAACTATTGTTCCATCCGCTATTGTAAATGCTTTTTCATCATTACTTAATAAATCTATTTTTTTACCAGACTTATCTGAAAGCACATAGTTAGTTACTGTTTTAGCATATTTAATTCCGCTAATTTCTTTAGAAGATTAGGATTTTGATATAACTTGGATAACATCAAAGCTTACACTTGTTCCATCTGCTGAAATAGGAAGACTTGTAGCCTCAGCACTTATTCCCACGCCATTAACTTCCTTTATAGTAACTCCACTAGTGCTTGATTTAACAGTAATTGTTGCTAATCTATAAATATTATTGGAGTCTTGTCCAATAACCTTAGACGTAGTAACAGTTCCTCTTACAGCTTCATCTTCATCATTTGTATTTTCAATATTAGCAGTTTTTCCATTGCTTAGTTTAACTTTTATTTTACCTAAATTATAATCAGCATCGATATATTTACCGGTTTTATCACTATAAACATTAAATGTAGATGCTCCACCATTTATATTATCATTAGTCTCTTCTGTCTTATATTGAGTTTCATACCAACCCTCACCAAATTTAGTATTTTGAAGTTCCGTTAAATCCTTAATCTCTTTTACATCAGTAGTATCATATCTTCCATCATTATCAGATTTAACGTTACCCCTTAATTTTATTGCAAAATCATATAATTCTTTTTCTTTGACACTATCATCACTTACCTTACCAGTTGATAAGTCGACATAATAGTTTCCACCATCCACTTCAACATACTTACTTCCATAAACTTCAGCTTTATCTTCTGAATCAACATCATCTAATTCAGAATACTTTCCATTATTTAAATAATAAGCAGCTTCGTCCTTATTGTTAGGATCGCCACTTATGTAAAACTTCCCGTCTTTATAAGCTATAGCATTATAAATTGCACCATCTTGTACTTTTGTATCTTTGCTCGCAGCACTTACACCACTCGGTATGATTTAAACTACTGCCGCAACAGCCACTAATATAGATGTGATTTTATTTGCTCTTTTAAACATATTTCTCCTCCTAAATTCCCCTTTATTCCATTAAAATCAAATATATTGTTTTCAATATACATTATAACATATTTGGTCATTTCAGGGCATTACAACGACTTATTTATACAAGTAATAAATCTGTTTTAGAACAGCCCTCTGCTATTGAAACTTGCGCAAGAAAAAATTTATATTATTTCACAGTTTATAAAATAAATGTTAGATGTTATAATATAAACGTATACATGATTATTATGGGTGGGGGAATTTATTATGAACAAAAACTTAAAAAAGATAATTGCATTTACCATTATATGTACTGCTTTTTCTGCATGGGTGCCATCAACTATACATATAGGAACTCAGTTTGCCTATGCATATTCTAGTGATGAATTGAGTAGCTTAAAAATAACATCAGGAGTTTCAATAATACCAATTTATACTAGTAAATCGTATAAATATGACTATAGAGTAGAGAATGGGAATAACATTCCAATAATAGTTTTTTCAAAGATTTCTTCAGCTCAAACTAATGTTAAATTAAATACACTTGAAACTAAAGCTGCAGATATAAGAGTCTTTGTAGGAAAAGATGATGTAAAGCTAAATGATATTTATAGTGAAATACAAATTGGGGAAGGTGAAACAAAATCAATTTACGTAAGACTCTATAATTCTAAAGCATCTTCTGATAGCGACTTCACAGCAGAATATGAGGTTGTTGTACAAAGAGAAGCTAAAAGTGAAGATGAAAATGTGGTTGACTCTGAAACTTCAACTATAAAAGAATATGGTGATGTTTATTTAAATGCTTTAGTTTTATCTAATGATAACAAAAAAATTGATTTTAACTTTGATAAAACACAATCTATATATAACATAAATGTCGATGAAAGCGTTTCTTATATTAAAATTAAAGCTGATCCAGAGCAAGATGGTTATAAACTAAGAATTGATGATAAAGAAATAGCTACTAAAGGTGATGATAAAGATATAAGGGATGTACAATTAGATAAAGGAACAAATTCTATAAAAATTAGAGTTATAGGTGATAACAGTGAAAAAAGAGAATACTTTTTAAATGTAACAAGGGGCAAAAATACAGCTACATCAACCGAAACTACTACTAGTAACAACACCACTTCAGATCCTACTACCAATAATACAAGTTCACAAAATGTACAAACAGGTGCTGCTTGGCAATATAGAAAGGCTGATGGAACTATAGCCATTGGATGGACAAGTATAGGAAATGAATGGTACTATTTTGATTCAACAGGAGCACTGAAAACAGGATGGTTACAAGATGGTACTGGAAAATGGTATTATCTAAAGGAATCTGGAGCTATGGCAAAAGATACCATGATTGCTGGATATAAGTTAGGTTCTGATGGAGTATGTATAATCAAATAATACTACAATATTTAACTATTTTTTCTTCAAATTATTGTTTTGCCGCAAGTACTTCATAAAATCTTAAGTAGGCTAGGGAATCACTTCCCTAGCCTTTTTTAAATTCATGTATTTAAAATCAACGCTTCTCATAAATAACCACGCCTTCCTTTTTTATCTGTTCTATAAATAATCCATCCTTTATATCCTTCATATCTGAAAAATCAAACTCTAATAAAGTACTAGTATTCATTTCAATGTCCTCAATAAAATCTACTATTGAATTATCACAATATATAGCTAAATCAATGTCGCTTTTAATTGAATTATCCTCTCGTGCTCTAGATCCAAAAAGAATGACTTTATTAATATGTTCATACTTATGACATATACCTACTATTTCATGGATAATTTTTTGTTCTAAATTCAAATTCATCACTCCTTGGACTTATTATATTAAATCTTCTATCTCTTTTTTAAATGTATTTCTGTATCACTTACTTCTAAAAATATATCAGAGTCTTCTAATCCATTCATTGTTTCGTAAATATTTGTTGACATAAAGCCTAAAATCAATTTCTTTATTAAAATCTAAAACTAGCTTGTTTTTGCTTTCTATATAACATTTTGCTAAATCAGAATCAAATTCATTTAAATATAAGAAAGTTAAATGAATATTGCTTATATTATATCCCATAACATATTTTTGTTAAACAATAAAACTTCACATTTCCATATGATTTTCATGAACAAATAAATTTTTAAAAAATAGAACAACTTTTTAAACTAACCATATATCTTATATGAATCGGAAAGGAGGTGAGACAATGGCTGCAAGTAAAGTTATAAATGAAACTACTCTTAGCATCGAAGTTCAAAAATCAGTAGATAAATCTGGGGATCCAATCTACAACAAAAAGACTTTCTCAAATGTGAGAAATGATGTTGACACTCAAAATGCCTATGATGTAGCAGAAGCTATTAAAGGCGTTTTAGAAGCTTCTACTGGAAATACATTCTTAAATGTTATTTCTAATGTAGTTAACGCTTAAACCAATTAAGGGTTAACAATGAACAGTTAACAGTTATGGTACAAATCTTATAAGATTTGTATAATTATATTTTATATAAATCACCTCATGATTTAAAAATAAATTTTTTAGGAATCTTCGCAAGAAGATTTCCTCCTAAACTGTTAACTCATAACTCTTAACTCTTAACTCTTAACTGAAAGAAAGGAGGTGATGTAAATGGAATATATATTAGCTATGACTTTCATAACCGAATATGGTTTAAAATCCACTATTAATATAAACGGGGTTAAGCCTACATTAACGCAAGCTGATGCTAACGCTTTAATGGATACCATAATAGCTAAAGATGTTTTTGCTGTGGAATCTGGAGCTTTTATTAGCAAAGATACTGCTAAATTAACTGAAAGAAAAGTTACTAAATATGAGGTAGCTTAGTAAAAAAGAACGCTAAATCTTTAAACTGAAGATTTGGCGTTCTTTTCTTTTGCTCTACAAAACTATTTCATCTAAATCATCTATTATAGATTG
>JAKBFR010000011.1 GCA_021837545.1 Bacillota bacterium
ACTATTTGTTTTTCTTTGTCGCAATCAAGCAACTCACTTAGTGTATCACTTGGTTTAGATCTTGTCAACAACTTTCTTTAAATCTTTCAAACTCCTTTTTCAAAGGGTTCTTATCAAATTCTTTTAAGTTGTTTGTGTCTCTTTGCGACGTCTTTTATCTTAACATATACAGTTACCTCAGTTATTGATATAGTCCTTATTTTTCGAAGTTAAACACATAATTCTATCTTATCCTCTGTTTTTTTACATCATTCTATTATTGACACACTAGGCAGGGTTAGTGATACAATCCTATTCTATCTATACTTTTAGCGTACTTTTTTGTATCTCTTGGTGGTTGTTTTTTAATTTATTATACTAATATAGACACTAATATAGATACTAAAACTCGAATTACACTTATACTTTATATTTCTATATCCAATCTTTTATTCTAATTATTAATCAAAATACTCCTTTAGAATATAATAAGTTGCATGATCTTCCCACTTCCCATTAATCAAAAGATATTTTTCATTTATTCCAGTTAACTTAAACCCACACTTTGTTAACACCCTTCTAGATTTTTCATTATTTACTAGCGCTGATGCTTCTATCCTATGTAGTTCACATTCATGGAATGCATATTTAAGTAAAAGCTTAACACTTTCTTTCATATACCCCTTGCCCTGTTCATCTTCATCTATAGAGTAACCTAATATTCCATTCTTGAAAGATCCATGTAGAATTCTTGAAAGTTTTATCTTTCCAATTAATTTTTCTTCTTTAAAGATTCCCAAATCGATATTTGTTCCACCTAAAAATTCTCTATAACTTTTGTTTAAATACTTTTTTTGAGTTTCTAATGTATAAAAATTATTATCTTTAGTTGGCTCAAAAGGTGCCAAATGATTTTTGTTTTTTTTATAATATTCTAGTATTTCTTCCGCATTCATAGGTGTTAAATTTCTAAGACTTATATTTCTTCCTTTTAACTCTACTAAAGAATATCTACTCATTTGATTATATTCTATTCTAGTTATACCAAATGATAAGTCATCAAAATATTGACCTTTAAAGTATTCATTCTGATTAAATATTCCCTCTAAAGTAAATCCTAGATTTAAAAATGGATCAAAATTTATATTTTCGCGAACTTTGATATTAACTTTAAAAATATTAGAATCTTTAAATGTAGCTTTTAAAATAAGAGTTAACGTATCATTTAATAGTTCACAATTATATTCTCTATAAAATTTAAGCTTTATATCGCACGTCTTACTTGAACTTTCTAATCCCATAGTACTAAATCTGCCAATACTAATATCATTCATATCCTTTATCAAATATTCTGTTTGGCTTAATTTATCCGCTTGTATCTTTACACTTACATCTAATTTCATATAGTTCTCTCCTATATTTATCAACATACATATTTTAGATTTTAAAATTTATTATTTTTAATATACCTAATATCTTTTAACAATAACCATTCAACATTTGTATTGAATTTCCTTTTAACAATTATTCCAAATTTATATTTTAATGACTTTTCAATAAAAATATTTATTTTCTTACAGATTAAAATCTATATATTAGATTTACTATACTAGTACTACATTCTATATATTAATTATTATAACTCTTTATATTAGTATATCATTTATTATTACTAACCTTTCAAATAACAACTTAATAGTAATATTTTTCTACATATATTTCTCTTTCATCACAAAAATTTCTTTCGTTAGCACACAATTATACTCTTTCAATAATTATTCTTCTCCTCATTTTTAAGTTATCAACAAAATCCACAATATATTGTTGATAACTTTTTTATTTACTCAACATATTGTGGATTTCTTTGTTTCTTTATTTAAGATCTTAATATAAAATTCTCTATTTTTGATAAATTTATTTAATTCCCAAAATATCTTTTATTACTTCTCCACCAATTATCATTCCTGCAACTGGAGGAACAAACGATATACTTCCTGGTATTTGCCTCTTAATTGCACATTTTTTAGTACCACCTGTACAAACGCATCCAGTTTTACAAGTAACAACATCATCATAATTAGGTTTTATAGGTATTTCTTCTGAATACACAACTTTTAATTTTTCTACACCTCTTTTACGAAGTTCATGTCTCATAACTTTAGCTAAGGGACATACCTTTGTTTTAAACACATCTGTAACCTTAAATTGTGTTGGATCTAATTTGTTACCTGTACCCATAGAACTCATTATCTTTATACCTTTTTTATAGCAATATTCCGCTAACCCAAGTTTTGCTGTAACTGTGTCTATTGCATCAACAACATAATCAACATCATCAGAAATTATTTCTGATATATTTTCTTCTGTAACGAAAACTTCATGTGTTATAACATTACAATCTTTGTTTATAGATGCTATTCTTTCTTTCATTACCTCAACCTTAGACCTACTTATAGTGTTATATGTAGCGTGTACTTGCCTATTTAAATTAGTTAAACAAACTGTATCATCATCAATAATAATTAATTCTCCAACTCCAGCCCTTGCAAGTGCTTCAATTGTGTAGCTTCCTACTCCACCTACGCCAAAAACAACTACTTTGCTATTTCTTAATTTATCTAATCCATCTTTACCTATTAAAAGTTCTGTTCTTGATAAAGAATGTTGTGCTACCATAATTTTCTCTCCTTATTTATATCTTTCTTAGGCATACTCACTTATCATTTTTTGAATATACCCTTAATTATTAATAATTATTAATAATTATTATAACATAAAACAATTCAAAATTAGTTATATAATTCGTATGTATATAAATTTAATTAAGTTAATCTATAGGTATTGTGCATAATTAGTTATATAATGACTATTATGTACCCCATTTTTATATAAAAAATCAAATTTAATATTTTATCCACACTATTTGTTAAATCTAAAAAATTATACACAAAATCCACAATATATTGTTGATAACTTTTGTAACATTCCAATATATTGTGGATTACTTCTATTTTAAATCTAATCCTAATGCTTTAATCATCTTTTTATCATCGCATATCTTATTTCCACAGGTTGTTAATAAATTACCTGTTATAGTTGCATTTGCACCTACTTTAAATGCTTTTTCTCCATTGTTTTTTATCAATCCCCTACCTGCTGCTAATCTTATATTAGCAGCAGGATTTATAAATCTAAAAGTTGCTATTGTCCTAAGAATTTCATCTTCATTTAAAGCTTCTTGTTTCTCAAGTGGAGTCCCCTTTATAGGCATTAATACATTTATAGGTATTGAAAGTACATTCAAGGATCTAAGTTCCATTGCCATATCAACTCTATCCTCTCTACTTTCTCCAAGTCCTATAATTCCGCCAGAACAAATTTCTAATCCAGCTTTCTTAGCCTCATTTATCGTCTTTACTCTATCATCATAAGTGTGCGTTGTACAAACTTTACTATAGTAGTTTCTTGAAGTCTCAATATTATGATGATATCTTTTAACACCTGCTTCCTTTAGTTCAAGTAAAGATTCTTTAGTTAGTATTCCATGAGATGCACAAAGACTTATATTACAATCCTTATTTAATCTATCATAATAACCTACAACCGTCGTAAAGTCTGGTCCAACTAATCCCCTACCAGATGTCACTATGGAAAATCTATCTACACCTTCAGTTTCGTTCTCCTTTGCTTGATCCCTTATCTCTTCATATGTTAATAATGAATATTCTTTAACCCCAGTTTTAAAATGTTTCGATTGAGCACAATAAGTACAATTTTCAGAACATCGTCCACTCTTACCATTAGCTATTGAGCATAAATCTACTTTATTACCTGTTAAAGTTCTTCTTATGTCATCTGCTGACTTGTACAAATCCTTTGAAGATTCATTGTATAATCTCAATGCTTCTTCTTTTGATATGTTATATCCTTCTAATACTCTGTTTTTTAACTCATTAGAAAAACTCATTTTTTTCTCCTTTAAACTACATATCCTAATTTTCTAAGTAGTGGAACAACTCTAACTGCAACTATTGAAATCATTAACGTTGCCAATAAGTCACTTCCTATAAACGCTAAGACTCCAATCTTAACTATACTCCACACATTCATTGCCTTGCCTACATAGAAATTAAAAAGAATATACATATAGGCACAGCCAAATATATAAACAATTAAAAGGCCCAATAAACATGATATGAATACATTTTTAACAGTTAATGTCTTAATATTTTCCGAACATTTTCCAATTACATATGCACCAGCTATAAAGCCTATTAAGTATCCAAAACTAGGTTCTAATACATATTGCGGTCCACCGCCCTTTGTAAACACAGGTATACCTATCAGTCCAACTGCTACATATAGCATTTGTGCTAAAGCCCCCTTCTTTGCTCCTAATAATAAGGCTCCTAGTGCACAAAAAAAGTATTGAAGCGTAATTGGAACTACCGGAAGTGGTATTTTGATAAATGCTCCTATTGCTGTAAGTGCTGCAAACATTGCTATAAGTGTTAAATCTCTTGTTTTTAAATTCAAATTTATCCCCCCAAGTTTCTTTTAATAATCAAATATTATACTCATTTCATCACATTGTCAACTTAACTTTTAATCTAGGTTGACAATAAAGGTTTAAAATTAAGTTATTTTGCATTTTATATTAATTTAAAATTACTAACTTTGTGCATTTTATATTAAAAATTAAGCTTCTACTATTAAATTTATAATTTAATGTTTATAATATACATTAAAGCTATGTATATTTAAACAGTATCTTGATATTATTATATTTAGTTAAACAAATAAATACTTTAGGAGGATTATTCATATGATTATTGGAATAATTGCTGCCATGGCAGAGGAATTAGAAATTTTATTAAAAGACTTAACGCTTGAAGAAAAAAAAGAAAAAGCAAATATGACTTTTCACAAAGGAAAATTATATGGAAAAGATGTTGTAGCTGTAGTTTGTGGAATTGGCAAAGTTAACTCAGCTATTTGTACGCAAATATTAGTCTCTGAATATAATGTTGATAAAGTTATAAATGTTGGAGTTGCAGGTGGAATCGGAAAAGAAATTTATCCTGGCGATATAGTTGTTGCTGAGAATTTAGTCCAACACGATATGGATACTACAGCTTTTGGAGATAAGATGGGCCAAGTGCCAAGACTTGATACCTTTGATTTTAAATGTGATGAGAAAATGGTTTCTTTAGCTAAAAAAGCGTGTGAAGAAATTCCTGAATTAAATAGCTTTACAGGTAGAATTGCTTCTGGAGATCAATTCATTGCAAATATTGAAAAAATTCAATGGCTTGATAAAGAGTTTGGAGCAATCTCTTGTGAAATGGAAGGTGCTAGCATAGCTCAAGTTTGTTACTTAAATTCAATTCCATTCGTAGTTATTAGATCAATTTCTGATAATGCTAATAATGGAGCACATATGGATTATCAAAAGTTTATTCCAGTTGCGGTTAAAAACTCAACTAGAATATTAAAACAAATGCTTGAAATGATGTAATATATTCTTAAGTAAAAAGTAAAGAGCAAATATACATTTCTGTATATTTGCTCTTTCTTAGCAACTGATTTTTACGTTGTCCGCCAACTGGGTACGCCCATATGTCGTACATTGCTTTAGGGATTTTTACGTTGCCCCTCAACAACTGTATATCTTAAAAGATATACTCTTCTGCCGGATTGAAGTGTCAGTCCACTTAGATAACCTTATTGTTTATCTTGTTTATATTATACAACAGCTTGTAAATGTTTGCAAGCTGTATTTTAATTTTCTCTATAATTATTTTTAGTACACTATATACACATAATTATACGATTGATGACAAACCTAAAAAGTCACCTAAAAATAACCTTAAAATCATTTTTAGGTGACTGCTAAATGTATTTTGCATTTTTTTATTTAAAACTTATATATTACATTATAGTTATTAGATCCTATTCCAAAGTGAATTTATTTAATTCTCCTTGAAGTTTACGGGATATTTCTTGTAAATTATTTGCATGCTCATTAAGTTCATTCATTGTCGCATTTACCTCTTCTGTCGATGCTGTAACTTCCTCCGATATCGATGCAGACTCTTCTGACACTGCTGCTATATTTTCAACTTGTGCTTTTACTTCTTCTTTATTTGAATTCATCTTCTTATTTAAACTATTAATCTCTTCAATTGCACCTGCTAAAGGTATTATTGAATCAACTATTTTATTAAATATATCTTCAGTTTCTTTTATTGCCTCACCTTGTTCTTGTAACATGTTTGTACTTTCTACCATAGCACCTTGAGCATTATTTGCCTTAGTATTTATTTCTGTAACAATAGCTTTTATTTCATCTGTAGATGTTTTAGATTCCTCAGCTAATTTTCTAATTTCTTCTGCAACTACCGCAAATCCTTTTCCTGCGTCTCCAGCTCTTGCGGCTTCAATACTTGCATTTAAAGCTAACAAATTAGTTTGTTCAGTGATTTCTGCTATTGCATTTGATATATAATTTATTTTATCTATGCTTTTTGCCATATCGTCTACTAAACTCGTAGATTCCATAGAATTTTTCCTAGTCTTTATGGCTTTATTTATTAAATCCTTAAGTATAACTAATCCTTGAGTGCTTAACTTTTCAGTTTCATTTGATAATTTATTAATATTATTTGTATGTCTATCTACTTCATCTATTCTATCCGACAATTCTTCAACGCTTGTTGCAACCTCAGTAGCAGATTGTGCTTGATTTGTAGCTCCAGTTGCGACTTCTTGTATTGCATTTGATACTTCTGATACTGACGCTGTAGTTTCTTCTGACATACTTGATATGTTAATTGATGCTTCAAGTAAGTCAGCAGATGTACTTTCAACATTTTTCATTAATTTAGATACATTATCAACCATGAAATTAAAATTATCACCAATCTGACCAAACTCATCTTTTGCTGTAACATTTATTCTTTCTGAAAAATCACCTTCTGCAACTTTATTAAGCGATGCTTTTAATTTATTTAATTCTTTCATAATATACGCTGCAGCTATTATTGAAATACCTATTCCAATAATTATACATATTATTGCTGTAATAAATGTTGCTCTTTTCATAGTCGCTACATCATCAGTAACTTCTCTGCTCTCTATAACCCCAATTAACTTCCACCCTGTTTCTAGGTTAGTTTCTTGGCATGCATAAAAAGACTCACCATTATTATTCCAAGTATATACTCCACTATCTTCCCCTTTAGCATTTCCCCAAAATTCTAACTTATTAACATTATCTTCTTCATATTTATTATTATCATTATTTACTACAATCTTACCGTCTTTGTCTACGAGTAAAACAAATCCTGTATCTAATAATTGTATGTTTTTAATGTATTTTTCCATTGAATCTAATGATATATCTATTACTATGACACCTATAAATTGTCCCTTATCATCTTTAACTGCTTGAGCAACTGTCATTACTTGTTTTCCAGTCACACTATCTTTATATGGTTCAATATATATAACCTTTCCGTCAGCTTCCTTAGCTTTCTTATACCACTCTCTATCTTTATAATTTAAATCACTTGTAGTCATTACAGCACTATCTAATACTAATTCACCATATTCTCCAGCATAGCCTGCATTAATAATACCATCTATTGAATCTTTAGTATCTTTAAATAAACCTTGAACATATTTAGATGTAAGTACATGATCAGCTTGTGGATTAGATAAATCTTTAATATCAAAATTCTTTGATATTATTGACATTTGTGTACTTAATATTCCCAAGTACTGTGAAAATCCCTTGTCCACTTCCTTTATTGTTTGTATGCTAGTTGTTTTTAAGTTCTCTTCTAACACATCCTTTGATTTAAGTCCAATGATTTGCCCTATTACCAATATAGGTAACATAATCACTATAACAATTCCTATTATAATTTTTCTGAATAATTTACTATTTTTTTTCATTCATCGCCCCTCCTAATATAATTTTTATTTATGATTTTTCACTCTTTATTAAATATGTAACTTCCCCTTAAATTATATGCATATATATCCTTTTATAATAAGTTAATTCATTAAAATTCATATTTTGATATTTTTATCAATATTTTCATAAATACTAATTATATATTATAATAGCATTGTATTTTTTTATATTCAAGCACTCAAAATAGTCATTTGTAAACATTTTATACTCCTTAAACCTCTCTATACCGTCATATATCGCCCTTAAGTTAATCTTAATTATTGATTTACTTGTCTTGTTTTAAATTATTATATTGCCGCTAACATATAAAATAATAAAATATAAATTCAATGGCCACCTACAAATGATATTTAAATCATTTATAGGTGGCCAAAAAATTTAAT
The DNA here is from genome assembly GCA_021837545.1 of Bacillota bacterium. Next base: position 8,344 of record JAKBFR010000011.1, read on the forward strand.
GTGTATTCTATTCTATTTAGGTATGTTCAAAAAAGATAACAAACTAGCATGCTTGTGTATTTTTATTTCCATGATATATTTGCATCTTTTCTAGGAACAGTTCTAGCATATTTTATGTTTGGATATCCAATTACCATGCAAGTTACAATTTCTTTATCACCTTCGAGGTCAAGTAACTCTCTAATCTTTTCATTTCCTTGTGCTGCCATTGCAAAAAATCCACTAAAAAATGTTCCAAGTCCTTGAGCATTAGTCATGAGTTCCATATTTGAAGATGCTAAAGCTGCGTTTACTGGTGAATTAGATACTACAAGAATTAAAGCAGGTGCATTAAAAAATAGCTTATCATTCATCTTAGGATCTTCTTTATATCCATTGTACATTTTTATCCACATTTTCGCATATCTTTTAAAAGGTATAGTTTGTGGATTTAGATTTTTAAGTATTTCTTCACCTTTGTTCTTAAGATTTTCCAAAACCATTTCCTTTAATAGTTCAACATTGTCTTTCACTATTATATATGAAACATTTTGACTATTACTTCCGGTTTGAGTAAATCTTCCTGCTTCTATAATTTTTAAAAGTTTTTCTGTTTCTACATCTTTATCTTTAAATTGTCTTATAGTTCTTCTAAATTTTATAAAGTTTAGAAGCTTATCTGATTCTATTTTGAATTCAGCCTCATTATAATCTTTTACATCTTCCATATTATATTCATCAGTAGATACTGCACCTTTAGGACAAATAGCAATACAATGTCCACATTTCATACATGTAGTATTGTTAATCTTAGCTTTTCCATCAACTATTTGTATATCATTCGGGAAACAATCTTTGGCGCAAAGTCCACATCCCACACACTTTTCACTATTTACTTTCATCATAATATAATTAACTCCTTTTATCTTTATACTTTATATAGTTTGTTGAATAATTTCAATTTTTATGACAACATCCTCCAAGCCCTCATTATTTGCTCATATTCTGAAGAATATATATGGTAATATGGTTTAGAATATATATTCTAATATTCTTCACAATATATATGGTAACCCATATTAGAATATGCAGTATTTAGTCATATATTATTGAACATTTTCTTTGTTGTTAACATCTTTACAATTTACTAACTCATTAATTAAACTTTCAATCGCTTGTTCTCTGTCTTCTTTATTATAAAAATCAAAGCCCATTTCTGTTTTGATTTTTTCAGCCTTTAAAAATATGTAATTTATATATCCAGCAATTAAATGATTTTTAATCCAAAGCTTATGCATATTGTTTCCATATAATTCTTTAAGGCATTTATTATATGATTCTTCTGAACTCAACAAATGTGTTGTCTCTTGATTATTTTCTAAATCATCTAAAATTGCAATTTTAGAAATTTCAGAATTATCAGCAATAAAATTTACTACTGCTTTTAAAATAATTGTAAGTCTTTCAATTGGAGATTGTTGCTCTTTAGCCTTCATTTTTTCGCTCAAAGTTTTGGTTGCACAAGTCATAACTTTTTTTACTGCCAAGCGAATCAAATTATCTTTGCTTTGAAAATGATAATTTACCATACCGTTTCCCATTTCTGCCTTTTCAGTAATATCCTTAACAGTAATTTCACTTGGTTTTTTGCCTTGACATATCATCTTAATAGTTACATCTATCAATCTTTCCTTAGCATCATGTTCTCCCACATGCTCACCTCAATTCTCAATCATCTCTATTTTGAATGATATACTGTATGGTATTCAGTATATCATTCAGTTTTTATTTGTCAAGTTACTAAAATTCAAATAAGAACATATTTAAAATTTCTTATTTACAATATAAATAAGAAAAGAGCATAAACATGAATTTCCAAACCTATTAAAAGGTTATTCGTTGCAATGTTTTATGCTCTCTTTATCTCTGTTTTTATTACAATCCGTCTATCCAATCTTTTTATTTCTAAATTGAACTTTTTAAGTGAAGAATTATTGTGGTCGAACAAAAAAGATTGACTAACCTACCCTTTTTTCAACACCCTTCCATCCCTTTATCCATGCCATTCTTCCTCTCTCCAAATCTTCATAATTTTCTCACTTTATAATAAAGTCTGGAGATAAATTATCCACAAAACCATCTATTTTGTCATCAATATATCCACATTAATCACAGTTTTTTTTATAATAAAGTTTGGAGAAAAGTGAACAGAAAAAGGACATAAGAAAAGGGATAAGATTTATCAATATCTTATTTCAATGCTTTCTCAAGCCTTGAAAATCAATACTTTAATCTTATCCCTCTAATTTTTTTCTATTTAAATTTCAATATAAAACTCAATATTCTTGAGCCTTTTTTCTTGTCCCTTTGACCTAAAATCTTCAATCTTTTTTATCACGTAAGCAATCTTTATTGTTAGGTAGTCAAAGATTTTTCTTGGGGGACAATTATTTTAACTTATGAACAAATAATCCACTTCTTAATTTAGGTTCAAACCATGTTGATTTTGGTGGCATTACTTCTCCGATATCTGCGACACTCATTATATCACTAACTTCTGTTGGATACATTGAGAATGCGATTTTCATATCTTTATTTGCTCTTCTTTCAAGCTCTTTAAGACCTCTAATTCCACCAATGAAATCTATTCTTTCTGATGTTCTTACATCTTCAATTCCTAATATAGGTGTTAAGACGTTGTTCTGAAGTATTGCAACATCAAGACTATCTATTGGATCTTCAGTATTGTAAATGCCATCTTTAGCTTCTAATAGATACCATTTATTTTCTACATACATTCCAAACGTATGCTTTTTACCTGGTTTTACTGGTTCTTCAGTAGTTGATTCTGTTACAGTAAACTTTTCTTCAAGTTTTTCTATTAATTCAGTTTTAGTTAACCCATTTAAATCTTTTACTACTCTGTTATAATCCATAACCATCAAATCATTATCTGGGAATGCAACTGCTAAGAAATAATTAAATTCTTCTTCACCAGTATAATCTGGCTTTTCTGCTCTTCTCTTAAGGCCCACCTTTACAGCAGATGCTGATCTATGATGTCCATCTGCAATATATAAATAATCCACTTCTTTAAATAAATCAACTATTTCACTTATTATAATTTCATTATCAATTATCCAAACAATATGACTTATTCCATCTTCAGATACAAAATCATATATAGGCTTTCTCTTACTCTCATTTTGAATCCAAGCATCTATTATTTCTGATGCAATTTGGTCTTCTTTATATGTCAAGAAAATGGGACCTGTATTGGCATCACAATAATCAACGTGATTAATTCTATCTTCTTCCTTATCTGCTCTAGTGAATTCATGCTTTTTAATAATATTGTTCATATAATCATCAATAGAAGCACAGAATACTATTCCTGTTTGAGATCTTCCATTCATTATTTGTCTATATATGTATAAACATGGTTGTTCATCTTGAGCATATTCTCCATCTGTTATCATTCTATCAAGATTTTCTCTAGCCTTTTCATAAATCTTTGGATCATGTATATCTATTGATGGATCCAAATCTATTTCAGGTCTATCGACATGAAGAAATGAATGTGGATTTCCAATTACCATTTCTCTCGCTTCATCGCTGTTCATTACATCATAAGGTAAAGCCGCTATTTTTGAAGCTAATTCTTGAACTGGTCTTATTCCCTTAAAAGCTTTAACTATCGCCATTAAAAATTCCTCCCAAACAATTATAGATTAAAGAATTCCTTAATTACTGAAACAACCTCTTCACCAATTCTTGTTTGAGCTTCTTCTGTTGCAGCTCCAATATGTGGTGTAGCGCTAACTTTTGCGTGGTTAATTAATGTTTCATTCTTAGTTGGTTCTTGTTCAAATACATCAATACCTGCTCCAGCAATTTCTCCATTATCAAGTGCTTCAATTAATGCTGCTTCATCAACAACTTTACCTCTAGCACAGTTAATAACATATGCTGTATTCTTCATTAATTCTAATTCTTTCTTTCCGATTAATGAACCTGCTACTTTGTCATATGGCACATGAAGTGAAATAAAATCTGAAGTCTTTAATACTTCTTCTAATGATACAAAATCATAATCTAAATAATCATGTTTGCCTTCAATTGTATAATATATAACAGTCATCCCTAAAGCTGTAGCTTTCTTAGCTAAAGATTGACCTATTCTTCCCATTCCAATAATTCCAAGTGTTTTACCTGCGATTTCAGTTCCTTGGTATTTCTTTTTATTCCATTCACCATTTCTCATAGTGTAGTTAGATATAGCAATAAATCTTGCTAATGCAAACATATGACCAAGTGCAAGCTCTGCGACTGAATCTGAACTAGCTGAAGGTGTATTTCTTACAGTTACTCCAATACTTTCCCCAGCAGGTATATCTATATTATCTATTCCGACACCAGCCCTTATAGCTAATTTTAAATTTCCACCTGCTTCTGCTTTAAATACATCAGAAGTAAGAGTAGTAGCTGATCTAATAACTATTGCATCAAAATCTTTTAATTTTTCTCCTAATACATCTTGTTCAAAATGTTCATTGATAACTTCTGCACCTAATGCCTTTAATGCTTCAATTGATGCATTTTCTAATCCGTCGTTTGTCAATACTCTAATCATTTTAAAAAATCCCCCTTAATTTAAATACGCTTATTACTTTAATATTTCCCTATATAACTTTATGAGTGTTAAAATCACCTTAAAAATAACCATGTAATATGCTAGTCTATTTTCAGGTGCCAAAATATTGCAAAATTTCAAAATTCACAAACCAACATTCCCCATCAAAACTATCTGAATTATAATTTCAAAGATACATTTTAGCCCTAAAATCTCTTCTATACGTCAAATAATTCTTTATGTTCTGCAAATATAGAATCTGTAATTAATCAATCATAAATATTTTAGTCTTTAATTTGTTATATTCATTATCTGTTTAAAACTTGTTTGTTATATTCTACTACGTATTTAATTTTAATTCAATACTTTGTTGTATTGAATCATGATTTTAGTTGATAGTTATATATTTTTTTATCAATATATAACTATCATTGTTAAAAATATCTTACAATACTTATCTAATTGATATCCAACTTAATCTTAATTAAAAATACTTTAATATTGAATTCAAATTTAATCGCATGAATGCTATCTTTTAACTATCCTAATATTTTATCTAACTTTTTGACGGTCATTCCCTGTTGATAATTTAAATATTTTTCTTGATAAATGTCTAAGTGTGTTAGATCATTGTTTTAATTCCTTCTTTGGCATTGATATTTTAATAAATATTAATGAACTTATTTAATTTTTATTAAAGCTATATATTTATTATTTAATATCATCATTTTCCTAAGTAACACGAAAAAGCTGTTCCAAATACATTTCTTTGTATTTGGAACAGCTTCATCTTTTTATTTTATATTTAACTGCTGTAAATTATTTTTTACCTTCTACATAAGCATTTTTAAAGTATATAGTATTCATTACAGATACTCTTGCGTCTTTAACATAATCCTTTATTCCTATTGGTCTAGTATAGTAGTATAAAGGAATAATTGGCATATCTGCCATTAACATATCTTCTGCTTGATGTAATAGATCTAATCTCTTTGCAGAATCTAACTCACCCTTTGCTGCATTAATAACTGCATCAAATTTTGGATTATTATATCCACAGTTGTTTTGAGCTGAAGTTGATGTAAACATATCTAAGAAAGTCATTGGATCTACATAATCAGCATTCCATCCATCTCTTGCAATTTCATATTGCTTTTGAACTCTTGTAGTTAAGAATACTTTCCATTCTTGGCTTTGAAGTTGAACATCTATACCTAAATTAGATTTCCACATAGCTTGAATAGCTTGCATTGTATCTCCATGACCACCTTCTGGGTTATAAAGTAATACTAGTTGTGGGAATCCTTGACCATCAGGGAATCCTGCATCAGCTAATAATTTTTTAGCTTCTTCTACATTTCCTTTTGGATCAAAATAAGCAGTTTTTTCAGTAAAATCTTTTCCATCTGTGTCTGTAATTCCTTTAGCTACGATACTATCAGCAGGAATTTGACCACCCTTAGTTACACTATCAACAATCGATTGTCTATCTATAGCAAGGTTTAAAGCCTTTCTTACCTTTGCATCACTTAAAACTTTAGCAGCATTTGGATCAACTGCTTTTGCTTTATCTGAAACATTTATTGATAAGAAATAAGTTGCTAAATTAGGGAATGTCTTAGCACTTCCATCCTTTAAAGCTCCTTGTATATCAGATTTTGGAACTGTATCAACTACATCGAATTGACCTGATTTATAACTTGCCCATGCTGATGTTTCTTCTGAAACAAGTTTTAAATTTAATTTATCAAGTTTTACAGCATCTTTATCCCAATAATTTTCATTTTTTTCTAATACTATTTGATCTTTCATTTTATAATCAGTAATCTTGAAAGGCCCATTTGATACATATGTTTTTGCATCAGTTGCCCAATCTTTATTTCCTTCAACAACCTTTTGGTCTACTGGGAAATAATATCCTTGTGATGTTAATTCTGGGAAGTATGGAGTTGGCCCTGTTAAATTAACTACTAATGTATAATCATCAGTTGCTTTAACTCCTACAGCATCAGCTGAGCCTTTTCCTGAATTATATTCTTCTGCACCTTTAATATATAATAATTGATATGAATATTCAGATGCAGTTTCAGGGTTTAATACTCTCTTCCATGCATATTCAAAATCACTTGCCTTAACTGAATCTCCATTTGACCATTTAAGATCCTTCTTTAGATGGAAAGTATATGTTAATCCATCAGCAGATACATCCCATTTTTCAGCAACTCCTGGAATTGCTTTTTCATTTTTATCTAATTCAGCTAGACCTGAAAATGCATTTGCGAGTACAGTCATTCCTGTAGTATCTGTACATAATGCTGGATCTAATGTTCTAGGATCTGCCCCTAAGTTGTAAGTTATTTCTTGTTTGTCTGCAGTTTTTGCAGTATCTGCACTCTTAGATCCACAACCAGTTAAAACTGATAATCCAAGAGTTGCTGCTAAAGCCACTGCACAAAGTTTTTTTACTTTGCTTATTTTCATTGTATTTTCCCCCTTAATTAATTTATTTATTATAATATCTGTTTAAGTATTAGAAAATCTTTAACAGTATACTATTGCTAATTTATTATTTCCATAATTTTAATAGATTATATACTTAATTACTTTTTGCTAAAACTTTTTAATTATATAAATGACATGCCACAAAATGTCCTGGTTTAACTTCTTTTAATTCTGGATCTATTTCAGAACAAATTGGTTTTGCATATTTACATCTTCCTTTAAATCTACATCCAGGTGGTGGGTCTATTGGAGATGGAATATCTCCCTCTAAAATTATTCTCTTACTATTTTTAGCAGCATCTGGATCTGGTATTGGCACTGCTGAAAGTAATGCTTGAGTATATGGATGTAAGCCTTCTGAATATACCTTATTACTTTCTCCCTTTTCAACCATTCTTCCAAGGTACATAACTCCAATATGAGTTGATATATGTTTAACCATTGAAAGATCATGGGCTATAAAAAGATAAGTTAGCCCTAGTTCTTCTTGAAGTTCTTCAAGCATGTTAATAACCTGTGCTTGAATTGAAACATCAAGAGCTGATATTGGCTCATCGCAAACTATTAATGAAGGCTCTACAGCTAACGCTCTTGCTATTCCTATTCTTTGTCTTTGTCCACCTGAAAATTCATGTGGATATCTATTTATATGATCACTGGCAAGACCAACTTTTGATAAAAGACTTCTTATTCTATCAGTTCTTTCTTTCCCTGTTAATAATTTATGAATATCAATAGCTTCTCCAATTATATCACCAACTGTCATTCTTGGATTTAATGACGCATATGGATCTTGGAAAATCATTTGCATTTCTTTTCTTAAAGGAATCATATCTTTAACAGAATTTTTTGTAATATCTTTTCCATTAAATATTATTTGTCCTGATGTTGGTTCATAAAGCTTTAATATAGTTCTTCCCGTAGTTGTCTTACCACAACCTGATTCTCCTACAAGACCTAAAGTTTCTCCTCTTTTTATTGAAAATGAAACTCTATCTACGGCTTTAACATAACTATTGCCTTTAAATAAGCCCTTCTTTGCGGAGAAGTATTTACATAAATCTTTTACTTCTAAAATTACATCTTTATTATCTTCCACTACTTCATCCTCCTTATAGGTGATTCAACCTTCGGTGCATCTTCATGACATAGCCAGCATGCTACTTCATGCTTTTCTCCTACTTCAAATTGTGGAGGTTGTTTTTGAAGACAAATCTTCATAGCATAATCACATCTAGCTGCAAACGGACATCCTATTGGTGGCTTTAATAAATCTGGTGGCTGTCCTTGAATAGGAATAAGTTTTTCTTTAACATCTTCTTTAGGATTTGGCACACTTCTCAAAAGTCCCCATGTATATGGATGTTTTCCTCTATAAAATATGTCTTCTGTAGTTCCAGTTTCTACCACTATTCCGCCGTACATTACATTTATTCTAGCACAAACATCTGCAACTACTCCTAAATCATGAGTTATTAATATAATTGCAGTATTAAGTTTTTCTTTTAATTCTTTCATTAAATCTAGAATTTGAGCTTGAATTGTAACATCTAATGCTGTTGTTGGCTCATCTGCTATAATAAGCTGCGGCTTACAAATTAAACTCATAGCTATCATTGCTCTTTGTCTCATACCTCCTGAAAATTCATGAGGATATTGCTTCATTCTTTTTTCAGGGCCTGGTATTCCAACTAACTTAAGCATATTTATAGCTTCTTTTTTAGCTTCTGCCTTGCTTACTTTTCTATGTTTTAACAGAGGTTCCATCAATTGGTCTCCTATTGTAAATACAGGATTTAATGATGTCATTGGATCCTGGAATATCATTCCTATATCATTTCCTCTTATTGTTTCCATTTCAGCTTCCTTAATGTTTGAAATATCTCTCCCATTAAAAATTATTTCTCCACCGGCAAGCCTGCCATTGTCAGCTAATAATCTCATAATAGACATCATGGTAACACTTTTACCACAACCTGATTCCCCAACAATACCTAGTGCTTCTCCTTTTTCCAAATAAAAAGATACACCTCTTACAGCATGTACTTCTCCAGCACCCGTTTTAAAGGAGGTTTCCAAGTTTTTTACATCTAATAACTTTTCCATTGTTTTTCTTCCTCCTATCTCTTGTTTTTAGGATCTAATGCTTGACTTAATCCATCACCAAAAAGGTTAAACGCCAATATAATTAAACAAATCATTACTGATGGGAAGACTAATTGATATGGATATGTATAAATACCAACCATAGCTTCATTTGCTAATGTCCCAAGAGACGCTCTTGGAGCTGCAATTCCAAGACCAATGAAACTTAAAAATGCTTCCGTAAACACAGCTTCTGGAATTAATAATGTCAATGTAACCATTATTGATCCAATACAATTTGGTATTAAATGTCTTATTAATATTCTAATATTTGATGCACCTAATGATTTCGCAGCAAGAACAAATTCTTGTTGCTTTAATTGAAGTACATCCCCTCTTACTATTCTTGCCATTCCAATCCAATATGATATAGAAAGCCCTAATACAATTGTTAAGAGACCACTTCCAGCAGCTCCAGGCTTGTTCAAAATAGCCATAAATATTATTACATATATAGTCAATGGAATTGAATATATAATATCTACTATTCTCATTAATATATTATCTACCATTCCACCAAAGTAACCAGCTATTCCACCATATAATACACCGATAACTAAATTTATAATAGCTGCTAAAACAGCAATAAGTAATGAATATCTTGCTCCATAAAAGTTTCTAACGAATAAGTCTCTTCCAAGGTTATCTGTTCCAAACCAATGCTGTGCTGAAGGTTTTAAATAAGTTGCTGATAAATCATTGGCTTCATAACTATATTTAGATATCATAGGAACTAAAATAGCTCCAGCTACAACAACTATTATTACTATAAGTGATACTATTGCAAATTTATCTCTTTTAAGTCTCATCCAAGCATCTTTCCAATAACTAACACTCGGTCTAACTATTACATCTATCTTCTTTTCTTCTTGACTTAGAGGAGTAAATAATTCGCTTTCAATTTTCATTTGATTCTCCATGTTTTCTTCTCCCCCTAAACTTCTGCATCTTGTAATTTTATTCTTGGATCAATTATTACATATAATATATCTACAAAGAACGCAAAAAATATTAACATTGTAGCATAGAATACTACTACTCCAAGTAACATGGAATAATCTCTATTTGTAACTGATTGTACAAATTCATTTCCAAGTCCAGGAATCGCAAAAATCTTTTCTGTTATAAAACTTCCTGTTAATATACTTGCAACAAGTGGTCCAACATATGTCACTATTGGAATTAATGAATTTCTTAATGCATGTTTAAATATAACTGTAGTTTTGCTTAAGCCTTTAGCTTTTGCTGTCCTTATATAATCAGATTTTAATACATCTATCAACTTACTTCTTGTAAGTCTTGTAATAAATGATAACGATACTGCTGATAAAGCCATACATGGCATTATATAATTCTTCCAATCACTAAATCCTGTTGCTGGTAATATCGCATATTGAACAGCAAGTACATATATCAAAACAGCACCTATTACAAAACTCGGTATAGTAGTACATAAGGTTGCAATAAATACTATTAACTTATCCGGCCATTTTCCATTCTTAAGAGCTGCAAGCGTTCCAAAGATTATGCCTCCTATAATTGATATAATTACAGCTACACTTCCAATCTTCGCGGATGCTGGGAATGATTTAGATATAGCATCTGATACACTTCTACCTTTAAAAGTCATTGATTCACCAAAATCTCCACGAGTTAAGTTCTTTAGATACATTGTATATTGTTCCATTAAAGGCTTATCCATTCCATATTTGGCTTCCATGTTTGCTTTAATTTGTGGTGTTAATTTCTCACCATCAAATGGACCTCCTGGCATAAGTCTCATTAGAAAAAATACTATTGTTATTACAGCAAATATCGTTAATAGACTTATAATAAATCTTTTTCCAATATATTTTAACATGTGTCCCTCTCCTTCTTCTTTACATTTGTATGTTAGTTTATATATTAATTAATTTATTTAATAATTGAGAAATGTAGAATTCGGTAAAAATCGTTTTTTGTTATATATTATTTTTACCGAAAGCGCTTCCATATATGCTTAACGCATTTTATATATTAATGGAGTCATTAAACAACATTCCGACTGCCTAATAACTCCCTTGTTATTTTATTTATGAATATTTAATTTTTTATTGATAAAATTTAACTTATTATCAATGCAACACTATAATAATAATATTTTTATCTATAAGTGTCAATATTTTATTTCAATTAGATAACATGAACTCCCATAAGTATTTCTATCTACTTTTGTTTATTATCTCATATTCACCTTTTATACTACATTATGTATCATGCTGAAAATTATAAAAATATATTTGTTTATTTTTTATAGTTTTATATAATAATTAAGACATATTCCCACAAATGGAAATATGTCCTCTGGATTTCCAGTCAGATCAGTTATTTTTTATACCTTTAATATGTTTCCTAATATATATTATTTATCAATACGTGTCAATATATCTCTGAATTTTTTTCATAAAACTGTTGCCTCATAATAAATTCTAAAATTATTAGATTTAATTATCTTCATCGTCGAAATACAATACTGATTCTGTCTCTCTACAATACTTAACACACATACATTGAGCTAATTTTCTTGGACATTTATAACATAAACATGTTAAATCTCCACCATTGCATTTTCCTTGTTTCAATTCTGTACAATCTCCACAGTTTACTCCATTCCCTGCTGGCATAATAATATCACTCCTCCTTTAAATTTAATATACTAATTCAATATTAACTAAAAGCTTATGAATGTCAAATTTCCCTACCAGATTCCAATTCTATCCGTTGGTTTAATATACATACCATCTTTCTCTGTAATTCCATATGTGTCATAAAATTTTTGAAATTGTGGTAAAACTCCATTTACTCTAAATTTATTAGGAGAATGAACATCTAAATTTAATACATACTCTGTATATTCCTTTGTTGCTATTTGGCGCCAAGTAGTAGCATAACTTTCAAAAAATGCTTTATAATTTGGCATGTCCATTTTATCTAATATATCTAATAGACAAGATACACCTCCAATGTCAGCAATGTTTTCTCCAACTGTAAGATAGCCATTAATTTTTGATCCCGGCAATACCTCTATCTGATTATAAAAATTTGCTATTTTTTGAGCCTTGACTGTAAATTGTTCATAATCTTTTTTACTCCACCAATTATTAAGATTTCCATCCGAATCATATTGTGCCCCAATATTATCAAAGGCATGACTAATTTCATGACCAATAATAGCGCCAATCCCACCTAGATTCTCTTCTCTAGTTTTATTGGGATCATAAAAGTGCCCTTGAATAATTCCCCCGGGAATAATAATTGAATTCTCATTTGCACTATAAAATGCATTAACTGTTTGAGGTATAAATACATCTTTCTTCTTATCTACTCGTTGATTTATTCTGCTATATATCTCATCATTTGCGGAATTTCTTAATGTCACTATATTTTCAAAAAGTGATCCACCTTCTTCATAAGATTTAATACTTATTTTTGAATAATCAATCCATTCTTTTGGATAACCTATTTTTACATTTAATTTATCCAGTTTATCAATAGCATTTTTCTTAGTTGATGCGCTCATCCACTCAAGATTCTCAATTTGTTTTTTATATGTTTCTACGATTTCTTTAGTTATGTTTTCTACATCTTCTTTTGTCTCTTTAGGCACATATCTTTCTGCATAAATCTTTCCAACAGCCATTCCCATCACATAACTTACTGTCTCTATTGCATCATCTTCTTTTGATACAGATCCTGTTATTCCAAGTAAACTATTTTCATATTCTTTATTAGCATTCTCAAAATTTTCATTTAAATAATATGATGCAAACGTCAAATTAATTATCTCTATATAATTCTTTATAAGAGACAAGTTTTCTTGTATATATACTTCATTAAATGCTTTTAACCATTTCGGATCTTGTAAAATAATTTTATTTGCTTTATCTACCCCCAAAGAGTTCATAATAGCTGGCAAATTTAAATTGGGTGCTAAATTATTAAGTTCATCTAACGTATATACATTATACATAGCATCAATTAAATTTGAAGTTGTAGATTTCTCTTGTGCTCCCATAATAGACGGTGCTATCATTCCTTCAAATTTAAACATATTATCTACTTTAGTTTTTGCTTCTTCTTCCGTATATCCACTTAATACTAGAATTTTATTATAATAATCTTCTGTTAACTTTTTATTTCTGACAGTATTTTCTGTAGGATTAGTATATTCATCTGGATTTCCTAAACTTAATCCTGTAGCGCTTATATACAATATGTTATTTGTAACATCTTTTATATCCCTGTTCACAGAAAACTTTACTGTAGAATTTAATATGTCTTTATTACTCCATAGCTTTGTAATATCATCTATTGTTTCTGCTGACTTAATTTTATCTAAAATTTTTTGAATTGGTTTTAATCCCTCGTTATTTCTTGCGTCTACATTTAGTGTATTGTTGTATATATTGATAATTTTCTTTTCATCACTGTTTTGCTTATATTTATCTTTATCAATTAATAACTGATTAATTATATCCTTAGTTTGACTTGTTACCTTTTCTTCAACATCATCAAAAGTAGAGGTAGTTGATTTTCCTTCTTTAATTTTCGCAGTATTTAGCCACTTACTATTTATTACATCATAAAAATCATCTTGTAATCTTACACCCTGACTATTTCCAATGGTTTGAATCTTTGATTCTATTTCAGCTGCTTTAACGCCAGTATATGATCCAGGACTCATCATTAACATAAATATCAATATGCTTACTATCGCACCTAGTCTTTTTATTTTATTCATTTTTTAGCCTCTCTTTCAGCATGGTTTTTGATTGTTGTTATTCTATATATGTTTTAATAATTACTTTTATTTATATTAGCAATTGAGAATAACCCCAAATTTCTTAAAACATTAAGTTTATTAAGCTAGAACTTACCTTTATACAAAAACTTTATACTTTAAAAGAAATAGCGATAATATCATTTTCCGTTTATATAGTATTTAAATTAATAATTAGGCTTGTCCAAATAAATATAACCATATAAGTAACTTGTTTCATATATTTCTCTATATTTAAAAGTTACTCCATGCCACATTGATTCAGATATGTAAATTTTTCCGTCTTCAATTTTTTCAACAATTGCAACATGTCCACTACCTCCAGAGTTTGGCAATTCAGATTTCCATACTGCAATAGATCCCACCCTAGGTTTAGATCCATATTCATATTTCCCACTTTTTTTATTAGCTTCCCACCACTCGTAACCATTGCCTATAAATCCTGCATCATTTGGTTTACTTCCAGTAATTTCCCAAGCACGCCCCCAAGCATACCATGTACAATTCCCTTTTATCAACTTTCCTCCACTAGAAAATGGTGGTGAAAGTCTTACTTTATAAAAAACATTACTATCTGAATAATAATGTTCATTATCCAAACTTGGTTCCGTATCCCTTATTTCACCTTTATCTAAATCATTTTTTGAATTATTTTCTGAATCGTTTCCCGAATCATTTTCTGAATTGCTTCCTGAATCATTTTTTGAATTATTTTCTGAATCTATTTCCTCATTCTTATCTTCATTTGAATCACTATTTAAACTTGCGTTAGAGCCTTCAATTATAGGCTTTTCAAAGCTAATCCAGCTTGAACTTACCCAACCATTGGTTCCGTTAGTGCTTATATGATAAAACCCATTTTTTTCATCATCAATAATTTTAACTTCTGCCCCTTTTGCCAAGGTTCCTATTTTAGCTGAAGAAATTGATGCTTCTAATCTAATATTTAATGAATCACTATTCGTGGAAACATATCCTATCTGTACTTTGCTATCATTTTTATCACTTTTTATATTACCTACAACCTCTGGCTCTGTTTGTATCTGTTGAATTATCACCTTATTGTTTAACATTGTTCCGCTATCTGAAAAAGTATAGACTTGTCCATCTATTCCAAGGGTTCCTGTTTCCATTTCCCCACTAGAATTTGTAAAGTACCAATTCCCATTATCATTAATCCAACCAATACTCATTGCTCCATCTTCTTTAAAATAATACCATTTTTTATCAATTTGTTTCCATCCCGTATTTAATGATCCACTACTAGATAGATTGTACCAATTCTCATTATATTTAATCCAACCAGTACTCATTACTCCATCTTCATTAAAGTAATACCAATCTTTATCAATCTTTTTCCACCCCGTAGCCTTAACTTCACCTTCTATCCAGTTCCAATTATTTTTTGAGTTATTAATCCATTTAGCTGAAGCTGGTATATAATACATGTTTGTTATTATTAAGCTTGTCATTCCTACTATTATTATCTTTTTAAGAAATTCTTTCTTCACTTATTGTTTTCCCCTTTTTCTAAATCAAATTATTTTTTATAATTCATTTATCACATGTAATTTTATCGGATAGCTAGCATCCGTAACACTCCTACTTCTTAAAGTTGGAGATAACGGTTGCATGCTCCTAGACGAGGTGACCCTTGAGGTTATAAGTTCAACTAAGATTCTGATGGAGATCAAACCCCACCTGAATCAAGTTTCACTTGATCATCACTTAAATTAGGGTATTGTTTAAGTCTAGAACTCAACATTAAGGTCATTGCATATTTGTTTAAAATTAATCTCTATACTTTAAATATTAACTCAAAATTAATGAATTAACAAATATAATTATATTAGCTTAATTGCCTAAAAACAATAAAAGTGCCTGTCCATTAAATATAAAAGAGGAATTTTTATATTTAACGGACAGGTACTTCTTTATTTACTATTATTACTTTTTGCAACATCTTAAATTCCTTTAAACTTACATTTCCAAATTTAATTATAAAAACAGCGCTATTATAATTAATACAATAACCCCTGGAACTCCAAAAAATCCTGCTATCAAAGCTGTAATCGGATTAATTGCCAATGAGAAGTTAACATTTATACCTACCAAACTAAGCTTTGCAATTATAAAGTTTACTACATATAATATAATAACTCCTATTATTCCATTTATAACTATTTTTATTGGCCACTTTAATAATTTTATTGCTAGAAATAATATCACTATTCCTAGCAATCCGTATAATAGATATTGTCCATCCATGTTTAACTTCCCCCATTTTTTTATTTATTCAGCAATTTGTATACTTTTTTCAACTATATAATCGTATCCCACAGTTATTCCCACTTCTCTTGCTATTCCTAGTAAATAATCATATCTTTTTCTTGCGACATTTTCTGAATAAATCGCTACTTCTATCAATTTTTCATCATTAACATTATTAAACATACTACGTGCTACATTTATTTCCATTTTTGCAATTTCCATATCTTCTATTAATTTTACATACACATTTGGATTATTAGTCTTTTCCATCAGGTGCTCTACAATATTTTTTTTATCCATGTAAATCCCTCCAAAAACTTCTTATTACTATTTTATCCACATATTGGAAGGAATATACATATCTTTAGCTTTATAATTTTTCAAACATTTTTAAAGTTCTTTTCTTCCCTCTAGAGCTTTAGATAATGTAACTTCATCAGCATAGTCCAAATCACCGCCAACAGGTATTCCAGATGCAATTCTAGTTACTTTAATATCAAGAGGCTTAAGCACCTTAGATATATACATTGCAGTTGCTTCTCCCTCTATATTAGGATTAGTTGCAAGTATTACTTCCTTTACCTCTTCACTCATTCTTGAAACAAGCTCTCTAATTTTAATATCTTGAGGACCTCTACCCTGCATTGGAGATATGTTTCCATGTAATACATGATATACACCATTATATTCTTTAACCTTTTCCATTGTCATAATATCCTTTGGTTGTTCTACTACACATATAGTTCCCTTGTCCCTGTTGGGATTATCACATAATGGACATGGATCTCTATCTGTAAAATTTCCACATACAGAACAATATTTAATAGTTCCCCTTGCCTTAACTAATGCATTAGCAAATTCTCTCACTTCATCATCTGGAAGATTTAAAATATGTAATGTTAACCTTTGAGCTGTTTTTTGCCCTATACTTGGCAATTTAGCAAATTCCTCTATTAACTTTTCTATAGCTACTGGATAAAAGTCCATCATAACTTCAACTTCTCCTTTTGTTAATTTTTTTTACTTAACTTTCTAAAAACAACAATTACATATATAAGGTATAGATATCCACATCGAAAATAATGCTTATACTTGGAACTTTAATTTTCAAACATCAATGATCAATGGTTAACAATTGAAAATTGAGTATTGGCAATTAGTAATTTAAAATTTCCAATTTAACGTATAACTTAGGATTTGATTATCTATATGGCTAACTGTATTCTTAATGTAACTTATTGCAAAAAAGCATACAGACTGAAGGATAAACCAACATCTCTGCATGCTAATTGTTATCATTATTCTTAGAATAATCCGCCTGGCATTCCGCCTGTTAACTTACCCATTTTGCTTGCAGATTCTTCTTCTGCTTTTTTCAATACTTCGTTAACTGCACTCATTATTAAGTCTTCAAGCATTTCTACATCATCTGCATCTACAACTTCTGGCTTTATATTAATTGCTATTACCTCTTTTTTTCCATTTATCTTTACTACTACAGCACCGCCACCTACTGATGCTTCAAACTCTTTTGTTTCAAGTTCCTTTTGCATATCTTCCATTTGCTTTTGCATCTTTTGTGCTTGCTTCATAAGGTTATTCATGTTGCCGCCACCAAAGCCTCCTGGAAATCCACCTTTTGCCATAAAAAAATCCTCCTCTTTCTTAAATATCATTTTTTAATTATAAAACAACTTCTTACAATTGACAATGTATAATTGACATTACTCATCGTATATTTCAAATGGTATTCCTTCTATTGTTTCCTTTAATAATTCTTCTTTATTTTTATTTTCTTTATCTTTTTTTACCACATAGTCTACTATTATTTTTTCCTTTAATGCCTCAGAAAATACAGCATTTACAATATCTTTATATTCTGATTTTTGCAATCTGTCTTTATTAAATGCATACATTGCCTCATACTCTAACGTAACTACTCCAGCTTTAAAACTATAAGGTTTGGCCGTAACAATTGATGCATAAACAATCATTGCTCTTTTTGCTTTAAATTTTTCTAATATTTCAGTCCATGCTCTACCAACATCATCAAGAGTTAATGTTGAATTAGAATTTCCTTGGGAATTTCCTTTATTACTATCATTAACATTATCTTTAGTTATTGTTTTTTTGACTTGATTTTCCTGAATTGCAGTAGAATCCATTTTAGTATTTACAGAATTTGAATTTTCATGTGCTGCTTCACCTTGAATATTTTGTATTTTTCCACTTTTTAATGATTCCTCAAGCTTATTTATTCTTGATAATATAACTTCATTTGAAGTGTCATATTCAATTTTACACATTTTTATAATAGAAAGTTCTAGATATAATCTACTTTGTTTACTTGCTTTTGAATTCATCTCAGCATCTTGAAGTATTCTAATATCCCTCATTATTTCTTCAACTCTAATTTTGTGGCCTTGTTCCTTAATCATAGAAATATTTTCAAGGGACATATCTAGAACTTCTTCTGGATTATTCGTAACCTTAACCATGAGCAAATTTCTAAAATGGGATATTAAATCCTTTATAAATAGCTGCATATCCTTACCTGAATAAACTAATTTATCAATTATAACCATACATTTTTCAATACTTCTATCTACAATTGCATAGGTTATATCAAATAAATATTCATTAGTTACAAGTCCTAATATACTAACTAAATCTTCATAATTAATTTGTTTTTCTCCCATAGCAATTGCTTGATCCAATATACTTACTGCATCTCTTAATGCACCGTCACATACTCTTGAAATTAAATCTAAACTTTTTTGTTCATAATTTATATTTTGAGCATCAGTAATCCTTCTAAGTAGAGTCGAAATCACATTTTGGTTTATTCTCTTAAAATCAAATCTTTGACATCTAGATAAAATTGTTATAGGTAGTTTTTGAGGATCTGTAGTTGCCAATATAAATATTACGTTTTGAGGCGGTTCTTCTAACGTTTTTAGAAATGCATTAACCGCTCCCACGGATAGCATATGAACTTCATCTAGTATGTATATTTTATATTTAGCTTCTTGTGGTGGATATTTAGTATCATCTATAATATCTCTAATTTTATCAATACCATTATTAGAAGCTGCATCTAGTTCTGTTACATCAATGGCTAATCCTTCATTTATTTTTATGCACATTTTGCACTTATTACACGGCTCTCCATTATGCAAATCAAGACAATTTACTGCTTTCGCCATTATTTTTGCAGTGGATGTCTTTCCTGTTCCTCTTGTTCCACAGAAAAGATATGCATGTGCAATCCTATCATTTAAAATTTCATTTTTTAATGTTGTGGTTATGTGTTCTTGCCCAACAACATCTTCAAAAATCCTCGGTCTCCACTCTCTGTATAGTGCTGTATAACCCACAGGCTCTCACCTCGCTATTTTCTTAGGCACATGAAGAAAATAACAATCCCGCAATGCAACTTATATTTTGGGCTGTTATTTCTTGAATGTGCTTAAATATAAACTTATTATACACCACTAAATGAATAATTAGTATAAGGGCTCATTAAATATTTGTTCCCCACTACTTTAATCTAATGACTAAGATCTATTAATGCTATAAATTATATCTCATATGTATCACATCTTGAACTTGTTATTTTTTATATCCCTAAGTGATTATTATGTGCTAAAATAATGAAAGAATATATTTGAAAAATTGTTCAAAAAGCGCAGCATAATTAGGAGGAATACATAAAAATGAGCTTATATGATGATAAATACTTATCTATTGCTAATGATATATTAGAAAATGGATACTTTGATAACAATAGAACTGGAGTCTCAACTTATAAATTGCCTCATCAAATCATGCAATTTAATTTGGAAAAAGAATTCCCTATACTAACAACTAAATTTGTAGCTTTTAAAACTGCCGTTAAAGAACTTTTATGGATATTTAAAGATCAATCAAATAGTGTAAAAGATCTTCAAGCACAAAACGTTAAAATTTGGGATGAATGGATGATGGATGATGGAACTATTGGAACCTCTTATGGTTGGGTCGTTAAAAAATTTAATCAAATGGATAATTTAATAGAGGCTTTAAAAAATAATCCTCAAGACAGAAGAATGATGCTTAATTTGTGGCAAATACCATATCTAGATGGTGGTGCATTGTATCCTTGCTGTTTCCTTACAATGTGGGATGTAACAGATGGGAAACTAAACTGCATGCTTGTACAAAGAAGCGGCGATTGGCCACTTGGAGTTCCATTTAATACAAGTCAATATGCAGTGCTCGTTCATTTACTAGCTCAAGTTACTGGACTTAAACCGGGGTTATTTACTCATGTTATAAATAATGCTCATATATATGAAAATCAAATTGAAGGTGTGAGCATTCAATTAACAAGAAAAAATGATGCATATAAGGCACCAAAGCTTTGGATTAATCCAAAAATTCAAAACTTCTATGATTTTACACCAGATGATATAAGACTTGAAGGTTATGAACATCATGAAGCAATCAAGATGGAAGTGTCAGTTTAATAAAATTTTAAGGAGGACAATAAATGATATCAATAAGTGTTGCTGTTGCAAAAAATAATGTTATTGGAAAAGATAATAAATTACTATGGCACATCTCAGAAGATTTAAAGAGATTTAAACAAATTACTTCTAACAAAAAAATGATTATGGGAAGAAAGACTTTTGAATCATTGCCTGGAATCTTACCAAATAGAGAACACATAATTGTAACTAGAGATGAAAACTTTAATGTTGATTCGGATAAAGTTACAATAGTTCATGATTTAAATTCACTGCTTGAAAAATATTCAAAATGTGAAGATGAAATCTTTGTAATTGGTGGGGCAGAAATTTATAAGCAGCTCCTTCCTTATACACAAAAAATATATCTAACTAAAATAGATGAGACTTTTGAAGGTGATACATATTTTCCTGAAATTAATTACGATGAATTTAAAACAAATTATGTTTCTGAAAAACTTATTGATGAAAAAAATAGTCTTAAGTATACATTTATAGATTTAGTAAGAAATTAGAGTTGGAGGATTTTGTATGAAATTTATAACTTTTAAGTATAATAATACAGAACAAGTTGGAATTTTAACTAAAGATGAACAAGGAGTTCATCCAATAAAAAACCTTGGTTCAAATTATAAAAATATGAATGAGTTAATAGAAAATATAACTGATGAAGAAATGAAAAATTTGCAATCAGCACTTGAAAAAGATGTTATAGAAATTCTTTCTATTAATGATATTTGTAAGATGGCTCCAATTCCTAATCCTAAACAAGATATAATTTGTTTAGGCATTAATTACATGGCTCATGCAGTGGAATCTGCAAGGTACAAAAAAGAAGCTTTTGGTGGGGATAGACCATATGCAGTTTATTTTTCAAAAAGAGTAAATGTTGCAACTGGGGATCAAGATTATATTCCAAGCTATCCAGAAATTGTTGATAGCTTGGACTACGAAGCAGAACTAGTGGTAATAATTAAAAAAGATGCTAAAAATGTTGCTAAGAAGGATGCTTATGACTATGTGTTTGGATATACTGTTATGAATGATGTTAGTGCAAGAAATCTACAAACAAGACATAAGCAATGGTACTTTGGTAAAAGCTTAGATGGTTTTACACCAATGGGGCCTTCCATTGTTACTAAAGATGAATTTGTAAATCCACCTGTACTCCAAATATGTTCTAGAGTTAATGGAGAGTTAAGACAAAATAGTACAACTGATCTGATGATCACTTCCATTGAAGATGTAATTCATGAATTATCTCAAGGAGTTACTTTAAAGGCTGGAACTATTATTGCAATGGGAACTCCTGCAGGTGTAGGAATGGGTTTTGAACCACCAAGATTTTTAAAAGCTGGAGATATAGTAGAATGTGAAATTGAGGGCATCGGTTGCCTTAAAAATATTATAAAATAAAAAGGAAAAGAAAAGAAAATGAGGGTATTTCATAAATGAAATGCCCTCATTTTCTTATCCTATTGTCTGTCATATGTTAATCCTATTGAAGAATAACCTAATTAAAACTCTTAATTGTAATTAAATATTAAAATAAACCATGCACCTCGCTTTGTTATTAGTTCTCTATACGTTACTTCTGCAGTTAGCTCAGACCAGATTGATCCACGGCACATGGAAGGAACCACTTATCGCTGCTTCCTTCCAGATCTGACGAGGTTCATGGGCTTCCATTGCGTGGGACCCAGTCATCAACACCACTTACAAAAGTCAGGCTATAGATTGCTAATATCTAAGCGAGGAATTAAATCCTGCTATAGCGGATTGCAGGTTACAGGGCACCGCTGACTCCCCATCTAGCATGGCGATGGTGGAATGCTGAGGGTTTGAACCTCAAAATTTTCTTTATCAAAAAAATCTCCGTCCCCATTGTGGACGCCAAACCATATTTACCAAATGCTATTTTTAATACTTATTAATGATAACATATAAGAATAGCAAATTCAAGGATATTCTTTTTGACTTTATATTAAATTTCTTCCATCGTTCATAATTACTTTTTAACAATAATAATATGTTCCTTTTCTACATCTGCTAAAGCTTCAAAAATTTCAAATAAATTATTATCATTAACTTCATTTTTGTACTTTTCATAATAAGCTACAGCATGCTCTTCCTTTTGCTTTGCTAATTTTAAAAGAGCATTGTCGTTATCATATTTATCATAATTTATTTTATTTAAATTCGGAGTTTTCGTAAATCCACCTAGTCTCTGATGTATTTTAGAATGAAATATTTCTATCTTTGCTAATGCTTTAAATATTTTTTTAACTTCATCATGTTTTGACATCATTGCTGCTGTATTGTAAAAATCACCATTAAAAAGTTCAAGTTTAACAGCGTGATCTAGAATTTTTAAAGCATTTTCATTGAGTAAATTACTTTCCACTTTAATAATTTCATTTTCTACATCTAAATATCTCTTGCTCACGCCACAAAATGGACAATGTATAATATTATTTATAGAATTTTTATTATTAAAAGCTAATTCATTAAAATTATAATTTTTTTCATTTATTTCCATACCGCATATTTTACACTTCAAATAATTCACCACTTTCCAATATCATATATATTCTAACATACTTTTTGTATAAATATACTGTAGTCTTAAAAGTTATAATTGCATCAATTTTATTTGGACTTATTAGTAAATTAATCGAAATCCCTAAAGACGCTACTCTCTCCCATTATAGACAATAAGGAGGTAAGAATTCATTTCAGTCACTTATGATTTGTTAATATTACTAGCAAATCATAAGTAATTTAATAAAAACTTACCCCTTTATTTTTTTTTATCAATCTTTATTTTTTAAATGAATAATCTTAATAACTAAAGCAAATATTATCAACAAACTTAATACTAAGATTAATTCAATCATAAAAAATTCTTCAGGCAATGCATTTATTATCGGATCAGTTACTGGATCAAAAATCCAATAGTCATTTCTAAAAAATATTTTATGAAAAAAGTAAAATGTCTTAGAAAAATCTTTTACTGCCATTATAGAAACAGAAATGAATATTAACATTATTATGTTTACACTATTATTAAAGCTTTTTATAAGCATTTTACCCAAATTATTATTTTTATTATTAATTATTTTAAAAATCATTGTACTAATGAAAATAATACTAATTATATATAAAAATATAAATATTTGTTTCACTTCATAAAAGTGAATTTTCCCAAAGCTACTCATAGGTAACTTATTAAGTACTAATTCGTTATTCAATGGATTTTGAACATAGTAAATTATTCTTTTATAATTATCCATTAATATTTCTGTTGATAATCCAGTATAATTATTTAATTCATATTTACGGATTACATATCTATATACAACTGTTGCATTTAGAACACCCAAAACTGCAATAGCAATAATAGAAATTGCATAAAATATATCTCTCAAAAAATTAAAAACCACTTTTTGTACTGTTATACATCTATTACTATATATGCCAAATTCACTTCCTTAATAATATATTTAAATATTTTCAAATACTCTATATTAAAAGTATTTCCCTTATTATTTAAATACTTTTATTCGTTCTTCTAATGCGTTATATTTCTTTTCATCAGGTGTTATAGTGGGTTTTCCAAATGGCATCTGCGCAATTAGTTTCCAATTGTTTGGTATCTTCCATTCATTCTTTACATCATCTTCAATAATGTCATTATAATGCTGTAACGAAACACCGAAACCTTCAATTTCTAATGAAGTCCAAATAACATATTGATGCATTCCATTTGTTTGCTGAGACCAATTCGAGAAATTGCCTTCGTATAATGGAAACTGCTCTTGAAGAGATTTAATTATGCTATTGTCTTCAAAAAATAAAATTGTTGCATATCCATTACTAAATGAATTTATCTTTTCTTCAGTTGAGCTGAATTTATCAACAGGAACAATCTTTCTTAAAGCTTGCTTAGTAATATTCCATAATTTGTCATGCTGTTTATCTAACAATAAAATTATTCTTGTGCTTTGTGAATTAAAAGCTGATGGAGTATGCTTTACTGCATGATTAATTACTTCTTTAATTCTTTCATCTGAAACAACTGTTTCTTTGCTAATGCCATAAAATGAGCGTCTCTCTGCTACTGCATCATAAAAACCTTTTTTCATATCAATCATATCTCCCATCTTTGACTTGTTATTTTATTTTATATCTCATAATAACTTTATATAAAGCCATTTATAATTTTAAAATTATAAATGGCTTTATTGGCAATTTTTTAATATATTACAGTGTGTTTTTCTCCATTGATATATTAACTTCAATCATCATCTCATTTACGCCCATTTCAATGCAAACCACTTTATCAGAGCTTGCATTTGCTGTAAATTCTCCATGAACAAGAGTTGGTGTTGATATATTTATATTTATATTATCATTTGAAAAATTGGTTGCTACATTTGCTGTTAACATATTTGTAAGCTCTGAAATTGCACTTTGTGCTAATTCATCAAAGTTCTCTACAGGCATTCCCATCATCATTGTAGATGCAATTTTCTTTGCATCATTTAAACTAAGTCCATAAATAACATTGCCTCTAATATCACCAATAATACCCACAATAATCATAACTCCCGGACTTTCTATAAATCTACCTTTCAATCTCATTCCTTTTTTCTCCACATTAGCTAAACCTAATTGAGGCATAACACTTGCAAAAGAATTCAAAATAGGATTTATATAATTGACATCCATTCCCCTTCACCTCTTCCAAAGCCTATACTTATTGATAAATCTCCAAATTGAGTTTTTGCATTTACAGAGTAGATAGCTTCTAATTCTGCTTTTGATATACTAATTGATTCTCCATGAAATGTAGTTGGTGGTGCAACCCTTAGTCCAAATATTTTGTTCTTTTTATTTATCATTGAACATGCATTCCCTGCAATCATATTTGCTATTTCAGCCATAACATTAAGAATTTCTTCATTATCTTTAGGTTCTCTTTTAATTAATATTTTTGCTATATTCTGTGCAGCTTCAAATGACATATCAAAAATTATCCTGCCTGAATACTTTCCTATAATACCCATGACAATTGAAATACCTTTACTATATTTTTCCACATTAACATGACTTTCATCGGTGACTTCAGGAATTGTCTTAGTAAGTTTATTAAAAATATTTAATAACGCTTCTTTGAAAACCGAAGAATAAAATCCTTCTAACTCTAAAAATAATTCTGCATCTCCCATGACTCTATTAATTAACAATGTTAATTCTTCTGAATCAACTGGTTTTTGTGCATATCCAGATACATGAGTTTTTTTAGCTTTTCTTACAATTTCATCATCCATCATCGAACTAACAATTATTACTTTAATATTAGAATTAATTTTATGTATTTCTCTTGTACATTCAAATCCATCAGTTCCTGGAATAGTCATATCCATTGTTACTAAATCTGGTTTAGTATTCGTAACTACTTCAATTGTTTCTGCTAAAGAACTTGCTTCACCTACAACATTAAACCCATTCTCTGTTAACACATCTCGTAACAAAGCAATTTGAAAAGGAGAATCATCAACTATAACAATATTTACATTTTTCATAATCCCATACACCCCTTTATCCCTAAAAATTATATTTAATTCTCATAACTTAAATATACAATATACGACTTGTATATTGTAATTTGATAACATATTTATACTATAAATTCAATATGTCTATTTACTGCGAATTAATCCTATTATCATTATATTTTAAAATTCAACAATACTCAATAAATTTCAGAATATTATAACATTTTATTCTTTTTTTAGATCAATAGAATATTAAAACTTTTACATTTATCATTATTCATTATTCTTATTAATGTACGGTACTTCAATTATATCTAATATAAACATAAAAACAGGAATTCCAACAATTAGTCCTAAAATTCCAGCAATATGTTCTGATACTATAAGTATACTCAGTGTATAAAATATAGGTAATTTGGTTTTTGACGACATTAACTTTGGATTTAATATATATGCTTCAAATGCATGAAGTAGTGCAATTAGTATAAGTACATATACGACTTGAACTAATCCTCCATTATTAAAAGCAACTATACTTAATGGTACTAATGATATTATTACTCCAGCCACTGGAATAAGGCCAAGCAACATAACCATCATTCCGAATCCTAATAGATGAGGAAATCCTATTATCCATAATCCAATAGCAGAAAGTAAGCCATTAATTGTAGCTATAACAATTTGTACTTCTATAACTTTACCAAATGAAGAAATAAACTTTCTACCCAAAAATTGAAGTTCACTATAAATTCCAGAGATTTTACTTTGTCTAAATTTAGATGTAAATTGAATTATCTTATCTTTTTCTAAAAGGAAAAAAATACTTAAAATCAAAGCAATTATAATATTGATTCCTATTTTGCTTATATTGGAAATAGATTGTACAATGTAATTTATGCCTTCTGTTGAAAAGATACTTCCATAAATTTGGTCTAATTTTTCTTTTATCAAATTAATAAATTGATTATTTTGTGGAGAACCATAAATTTCATTTATTTGCCTAACGACCTGTTTAAATTCGTGAATAACTAGTGGTAAAAAATCTATTATTATTATAAATAGCATAGCTGTCACAACTAAAGAAACTGTCAATATCATTACTTTATAGTTTATCCTTATTTTATTATCAAGTTTATTTATTAAAAATTTGGAAACATTATCAATTAAATATGTAAATACAAAAGTTAAAAGCATCAAACTAAGCATATCTTTCATTGCATATAAAAATATAAATACTATTAATAATGTTATAAATCTTTTAAAAACTTGACTTTTTATAACTTGCATCATATTTGGCATCAATACTACCCCTTGAATATCTTATGATTTTAAATTTGAATACTCTATGTAAACATTGTAA